>CAZQET010000254.1:0-2113 GCA_964591825.1 uncultured Conexibacteraceae bacterium | reverse complement strand
GCCAGGCGCCCTTCCCCCTGGCGCGCACCACCTTTGCCTTTGAGGGTGGCGCTGAGCTGGGGACGACGCTGAGCGATACGTGCAGGGTGAGGTGAGGGTGGGGCGAATCCCGCTACCGCACCCGGCAGCTGCGAACCATGGTGCTGGAGAGGGTGCGGCCGTCGTCGAAGGTCATCGAGGCGCGGGCGAAGGGGAAGGTGGCGAGGTTGAAGCCCGCGGGGGCGGAGCAGGCGGCACTCAGATAGCTGTGTTCCTTGCCGTGGAAGCGGTAACGGCGTTCGAGGCTGAGGAAGATCGACTTGAGGTAGCCGTAGTGGTTGAGTGAGGGAGGCAGCTTGCCGTTGATCACCGTGCCGAAGGCGCCGCTGCCGTGCTGGATCTTGAAGACGACGATGCGGGTCAGCGAGGCCGGTTCGGTCTGGTAGATCTGGGCGAGGATCACCGGCCTGCCGTTTTCGCGACCGTTGAAGAGCAGGATTTCGCCGCGCACCGTGGCGGCGGGTTGTTCGGGCAGGGCCGTCCTCGCCACCATCCCGCCGCTGCCGACCAGCGCACTGCCGCAAGCGGCCAGCGCCTGAGTGGAGGTCGCGGCTTCGAGCCGGCGGCGCGGGCAGACGGGCAGGCCGCGGGAGTCGAGCTTGCCAGCGCGGTTGAGGGCGACCCTGATCCGGCGCAGGGACGGCGGGACGCGACCGGGCGGCACCCTGATCGTTCCTTCTATGCGCACCGCGATCGGGGCCAGCTCGTGGCGGGGTAGGGCACTCGGGGAGAGGTTGCCGCCGAAGCGAACGAAGAGGTCGCCGCGCTGGGTCAGCTCGGCGGAGGCCGGCGCAGCAGCGAGCACAGCCATCGCGACCGCGACGAGAGCCACAGCGCCTGACGGCGGTCCCAGCCGGCGGACCGCTCGTGCGAGGGCTACCGCGGGATCGAGCACCACGGCTCCAGTGACCGGTTCGCCCCGCGCAGCGCCTGTCGCTTCGCCTGTACGCGCTTCACCGCCACGCTGTGGGCCGCCCCAGCTCTGCGCCGCGCTGCCGCCGGCGCGTAGCGGCTGCGCCTCACCCTGGCGGTCGCCCGCAGCAGCTTCGCCTTCGCCCGGCTCAAGTCCCGGCTTGCTGCGCTGGCGGCAGCGCTCGCCTTGGCGCAGCGTCCGGCGATCGTCTCGTAGGGCCCGAACGCACCCGCGTCGCCACCGGCGGTGAGGCTGTAGCTGTCGCCATAGCCTTCGCCGGGGCTGACCTCGACGTAGTACTTCTGCGGTGCGAGCGAGGCAGTGAGGGCCCTGCTTTCGCCGTCGGCGATGAAGGCCTGGCCGGTGACCGGGGTTTCGGACCCGTCGAAGATTGTCGCGTTGACGCTCGACAGCTGGGAGTCGCCGCCGAGGTTTCGCACGGTGAGCTCGGCCCGCGCGGCGGCGGCGGAGGTTGCGTAGAAGTAATAGAAGTCGCGATCCCCCGACGTCTCGAGGGCGGCGTCATAGGTCTGACCGGCGACCAGCGGCCCCGCAGCACTGAGCAGGCTGTCGTTGGGCTCGTATGGGCTTTCGGCCGCGGCCGGCGCCGCGAGAAGCGCCAGCGAAACAGCAATCGACAGCATGAGCACCATGCCTCCGCGCACAAGTTCTAGCTGCTGTCCCCTCCCAGGCACCTCGGATCCACTGTACACGACGGGGTTCGCCAGATCGAGATTGGATACGCGCGCGGTTTGATTTGAAATCTCTCTGAGCCCTTGACTTCTCTGCGCTCTAATACGAACATACGTTCGTATGGAGGTCGCTTGCGTCCTGATTCCCGATTCCGCGTTGGGCGACCCGGTCGAGGCCGGGGAGCTGACCGAGGAGCTGCTGCGCCGACTGGAGAGGATCGGCGCGGCGGTCGAGTCGGAGCGGGCCGGGGAGGCGTTCTTCGCTCTCGGCGGGCTGCGTGGGCTCCACGGGGGCGAGAGCGCGGGCGTGCTCGCGGTGGCGCGGCGCGCGGCGGAATGCGAGGTGCGGATCGGGGTTGCTCCCACCCGCTTCGCCGCCCACGCGGCCGCGCTGAGGGAGGCGATCGTCCCGCTGCGAGAGGCGAGCGACTTCCTGGCAGGGCTCCCCGTCTCGGCGCTGGAGGGCGAC
>CAZQET010000253.1:0-1581 GCA_964591825.1 uncultured Conexibacteraceae bacterium | reverse complement strand
CGAGGCAGATCGGGAAGGCGTCGACCTGGGCGAACTCCTTGAACAGCATCGCCTTGCCCTCCATCACCGGCATCGCCGCCTCCGGACCGATGTTGCCGAGGCCGAGCACGGCGCTGCCGTCGGAGACGACCGCCACCGTGTTCTTCTTGATCGTGTACTCGAAGGCCTTGGCGCGGTCGGCGGCGATGTCCTGGCAGACGCGCGCGACGCCCGGCGTGTAGGCCATCGAGAGGTCGTCGCGGGTCTTCAGGGGGTACTTGTTCTCGACCGTGATCTTGCCGCCGCGATGCATCTGCATCGTGCGGTCGACGTAGTCGAGCACGCGCGCCCCGCGCGTCGAGCCGATCCCCCGCAGGATCCGCTCCCAGTGCTCGCGGTCCTGAGCGTCGATCGTGAACTCGCGCACCCGCTTGCCCTCGCCGCCCGCGCCGGGAACCAGGTCGACCCCCTGCAACTGTCCGCCGGCCTCGGCGATCGCCGCGGTCAGCTTGCCGAGCGGCTCCTGCCGCGCGTCGAGCTCGACCCGGATCGTGACGCTGTATTGGGCGCTTACGGCCATGGGCTCGCTATCGAATCAGATTCGGCGCTCCTGCCTGGGTGCGGCGGTAGAAATCGCCTCCATTTACGTTGTATTCACATGGCGAAGCAGAGGTTTTTCCTGGTCGGGATGCTCGTAGCGATGCTTGTGGTGGCCTGGGTGCCGAGCGCCGCCGCGGATGAAGCGGCGCAGATCTACGACCCAAGCACGGTCTTCTTCATCGACCTGACGCTTTCTCCAACAGAAAAGACAAAGCTCGAAGCCGCCCCCGACGAATACGTCAAGGGGGCGTTCTCGATGACGAAATCCTCAGATGGGAAGCCCACGGGCGAAGAAGCGTTGCCCTTCATCGCGTCCCACCCAGTCGAAATCCGCCTCAAGGGCCACGTCGGCGGGTCATTTCGCGATTTGGATGAAAAGGCCGGCTTCAAGCTCAAGTTCAAGAAGTCAGAACCCGTTCTGGGCCTGCGCAAGATGACGCTCAACAACATGGTCCAGGACCCCTCGATGGTCCACGAGACGCTGGCCTACGCCGCCTTCCGGGCGGCGGGCGTACCCGCCTCGCGCACCGGCTTTGCCTACGTGAGGCTCAACGGCGAAGACCTCGGCGTCTACCTCGATCTCGAAAACCTCGACAGCGTCGGCTTGAGCCGCATCTTTGGCGCCGCCTTCGACCCCGCAACCCAGCACCTCTACGAGGGCGAAGAAGGCCATGACGTCAAGCCGGGGGAAGCGACCAAGTTCGAAGTCGATGAAGGCGACGAAGAACAGGTCGAAGACCTGGAAGCCCTGATCGAAGCGGTCAACGGCGAAGGCTCGGAGCCGTGGTCAACCCGCGTGGCTTCCCATGCCGACCTCGCCGAGATGACGAAGATGTGGGCGGTCGAGAAGTACATCGACCACTGGGACGGGTACTCCGGCCATGCCGAACCGTTCCTGCGGCCGAACAACTACTACCTCTACAGCGAACCGTCGGGCCGCTTTCAAATGCTCCCCTGGGGCACCGACCAGACCTGGATCCCGACGATCGGCGTGGGCACGCC
>CAZQET010000252.1:0-2061 GCA_964591825.1 uncultured Conexibacteraceae bacterium | reverse complement strand
CTCTCGCGGTTCTCGCCGACGGGATGATGGCCATGGGCCAGTCGATCTCCGTCAACTTCATCCGCCCGATCACCGAAGGTCACGCGGAAGTCACAGCAACCGCCCGCCACCGGGGTCGAACGACCTGGGTCTGGGATGCCGAGGTGACGGATGCAAACGGAAGGCTCTGCGCCCTGGCTCAGATGACAATTGCCGTTAGGCCGATTCCAGACCAAGGCTGACAAGGACGCAGGGAGCGCGGCGTGCTCTGCACGTAAGCGACCGAGGACGCCGTCAGACGCCGGCCTGGGATCGGCCTAGCCGCCGAAGCGGTTGGTGATTGGCAATCTGCGGTCGCGGCCGAAGGCCCTGGGGGTGATGCGGATGCCAGGCGCGGCCTGGCGGCGCTTGTACTCGGAGTGGTCGACCATGCGGATCACCTCGTCGACCGTCTCGGCCGGCAGCCCGGCGGCGATCATCTCCTCGCGGCCCTCGTCGCGCTCGACGTAGGACTCGAGGACGCGGTCGAGCAGCTCGTAGGGCGGCAGTGAGTCGCTGTCGCGCTGGTCGGGACGGAGCTCGGCCGACGGAGCCCGCTCCAGCACCGAAGCGGGAATCGGCGCGCGGCCGGCGCGCTCGTTGCGATGGCGAACCAGGTCGTAGACGAGGGTCTTCGGCACGTCCTTGATCGCCGCGAAGCCGCCGGCCATATCGCCGTAGAGGGTGGCGTAGCCAACCGACATCTCGCTCTTGTTGCCGGTGGTCAGCACCAGCCAGCCGTGCTTGTTGGAGAGCGCCATCATCATGTTGCCCCGGATCCGGGCCTGGATGTTCTCTGCCGCCAGGTCGGGCTCCGATGGCCTGGTGGGGTCGTGGGGCAGGGGCTCCTCGGTGGCCTCGGCGCCATCGCTCCGACCAAAGGCGGCGGCAAGCGAGCGCTCGTACTCGGCCATCGCCTCCGCGATCGGGATCTCGAGCAGCTCGACACCCAGGTTGGCGGCGATATTCCGGGCGTCCTGCTGTGTTTCAGAGCTCGAATGCGGCGAGGGCATCACCACGCAGCTGACGTGCTCTGGCCCGAGCGCATCGACGGCCAGCAGGGCGACGAGGGCCGAGTCGATTCCGCCCGAGAGCGCCAGGCCGACGTGGCGGAAGCCGTTCTTGGCGACGTAGTCGCGCAGGCCGAGGGTGAGGGCGGCGTAGACCTCGGCCAGGTCGGGCAGCGGCCGGGGAAGGCCTTCGGCGGCCGGCGCCGGAAAATCGCAGAGCAGCAGCTCCTCCTCGAACTGGGCCGCGCGGGCGATCACCTCGCCCTCGGCGTCGACGACGAGGCTGTGGCCATCGAAGACGAGCTCGTCCTGGCCGCCGACCAGATTGCAGAAGGCGAAGCCCGCACCGTAGGCGCGGGCCCGGTTGGCGAGCATCGCTTCGCGCTCGCGCCCCTTGCCGCGATGGTACGGCGATCCGGAGGGGTTGGCGATCAGCCGGGCCCCAGCCGCCGCCTCGCTCGAGGCCGGCGGTCCCGGCGTCCAGATGTCCTCGCAGATCGTCAGCCCGATCGCCTCGCCGGCGACCTCCGTCGTGGCGGGCTCCACGCCCGGGACGAAGTAGCGCTGCTCGTCGAAGACCGAGTAATTGGGAAGCCGGTTCTTGCGGTAGACCGCCCGCACGGCGCCCCCGGCGAGCACGGCCAGCGAGTTGTGCGCGTGGCGGTGGTCACCGCCACCGACGACCGGCTCGGCGAAGCCGACGAGGGCGACCGTCTCCTTCACGGCGCCGGCGAGCTTCTCGATCGCGCGCAGATTGGCGGCGACGAAGTGCCGCTTCAGGTAGAGGTCCTCGGCCGGGTAGCCGGGCAGGGAGAGCTCTGGGAAGACGGTCAGCGCCGCCCCCTCGCCCTCGGCCCTGGCGATCCACTCGGCGATCTTGGCGGCATTGCCGTCGATGTCGCCGACGGTCGGATCGATCTGGGCCAGAGCTATGCGCAAGCCGGTGTCCTAGCGAGGGTCACGCCTGGAGTATCGCCGCCAGGCACGACTGGACGCGCCTGGGCTCGCTGTAGATTGCCGCGAATGCGGCTCC
>CAZQET010000251.1:0-1626 GCA_964591825.1 uncultured Conexibacteraceae bacterium | reverse complement strand
GTCCCCTGCTCGCTGAAGCCCCGGACGTGGAATCGCCCCGGATGGGGGCGGCCGTGGAGAATCTGATGCAGAGCTCGGGCATAGCCGTGAAAGGCCATCACGACCTCGTCGCCTTCGCCAAAGAGCTCGACGAAGCGCTCCTCGGTCATTCCGTGAGGGTGCGTCTCGGGTGGAAAGAGCGTCATCAGGTCAATCACATTGACAAGGCGAAGCCGGAGATCGGGCGTGTGGTGGCGCAAGAGCCAAGCGGCGGCGAGCGTCTCCTGGGTCGGGATGTCGCCGGCGCAGCCGAGGACGACATCCACACCCTCGCCGTCGTCGCTGCTTGCCCACTCCCACCGCGACGCACCTCGGGCCGCGTGCGCGGTTGCCTCGTCGAACTTCAGGTATTGCAATTGGGGCTGCTTGTCCTGGACGATCAGGTTCACGTAGTCGCTGCTGCGGAGGCAGTGATCGGCGACGCTGAGCAGGCTGTTGGCGTCGGGCGGGAAGTAGACGCGGACGACCTCGCCGCGCAAGGAAATCATCGTGTCGATCAGCCCCGGCCCCTGGTGGCTGAAGCCGTTGTGGTCATTGCGCCAGCAGGTCGAGGTGAGGAGGACGTTGAGCGAGGCGATCGGGGCTCGCCACTCCAGCCGCTGCATTTCCTCTAGCCACTTGGTGTGCTGGATCGCCATCGAGGCGGAGACCATCGCGAAGGCCTCGTAAGTTGCGAAAAGCCCGTGGCGGCCGCTCAGCAGGTAGCCCTCGAGCCACCCCTGGCAGTTGTGCTCGGAGAGAACCTCCATCACCCGCCCCTCGGGCGAGACGCTCTCGTCTTCGGGGCGGGCGTCCATAAGGCAGCGGTCCTCTACCTCGAAGACGGCGCCGAGCCTGTTGGAGTTGGTCTCGTCGGGGCAGAAGAGGCGGAAGTTGGCGGCATCGGCATTGGCTGAGTAGACGTCGCGCAGCAGCTCGCCGAGGCGGCGGGTCGATTCGGCGCGCTCGGCTCCCGGCCGCCCGACCTCGACCGCGTAGGAGCTGGGATCGGGGATCTCCAGCGGGACCAGGCGCCGGCCGCCGTTGGCGTGGGGGGTGGCGCCCATTCGCTTCTCGCCTTCGGGCGCGAGGGACGCCAGCTCGGGAACGAGCCGGCCAGTCGAGTCGAAACGCTCCTCGGGCCGGTAGCTGCGCATCCACGCCTCCAGCATCGCCAGGTGCTCGGGGTTCTCGCGGACGTTGCCGAGCGGGACCTGGTGGGCGCGGAAGGTTCCCTCGACCGGCTTGCCGTCAACCTGCTTCGGGCCGGTCCAGCCCTTCGGCGTGCGCAGCACGATCGCCGGCCAGCGTGGCCGCGCCGTGGAGCCGCCGGCCCGGGCCTCGGCCTGGATGCCCGCGATGTCGGCGCGGCATGCGTCGAGCGTCCCGGCGAAGTCTCGATGCACCTGGCGGGGATCGGAGCCACTCACGGTTCGGCACTCGTATCCGTGACCGCCGAGCAGCTGGTCGATCTCCTCATCTCGGGCCCGCCCGAGAACCGTCGGGCCCGAGATCTTGTTCTCGTTCAGGTGGAGGATCGGCAGCACGGCGCCGTCGCGGGCCGGGTTGAGGAAGCGGACTCCCTTCCACGAGCCCTCCAGCGGCCCG
>CAZQET010000250.1:0-14285 GCA_964591825.1 uncultured Conexibacteraceae bacterium | reverse complement strand
CACCCGAGCGCCGGCGCCGCCCGCATCTTCGGCCTCGACAGCCGGCGCGACAGCGTTGCGATTCGCGCTCGCCTCGGCAACCTCCCCGGCGACTTCGGCTACGGCAAGCAGGCAAGCGGCCGTGAGGCGCTTGGTCTGCTGGCTCGCCTGCGGGGAATCGACGGGCTCGGCCGCGCCGAGGCGCTGGCCAAGCGATTCCGCGCCGACCTCGACCGGCCGCTCGGCGAGCTCTCGCGCGGCAATCGCCAGAAGGTCGGCCTGATCCTCGCCACCTTTCACTCGCCCGAGCTGCTGATCCTCGACGAGCCGACCAGCGGCCTCGACCCGCTGATGCAGGAGGAGTTCCTGACCCTGGTCGCCGAGGAGCGCGAACGCGGCTGCACGGTCCTGCTCTCCTTGCACGAGCTCGACGAGGTCGAGCGGGTCTGCGACCGGGTCGGCATCGTCCGCGAGGGGAAGCTGATCGCGGTCGAGCGCGTCGCCGACCTGCTCGCCAAGACGCAGCGCCGCAACCTGGTCGAGGTCGAGTTCGCCGAGCCGGTCGAGCTGGAGGACGTTCGCGCCATCCCCGGGGTCGTTGACGCAAGCTTCGCTCACGCGACCCTGGAGGAGGTCTTCCTCACCTACTACGGGGACGGAGAGGGGGAGGGATGAGCAGGCAGCTCGGCGCCCTCGTTCGCGCCCATCTCTCCGACCGGCGCCGCTCTTTGCTCGCCTGGGGACTGCCACTTGGGCTTTGGTCCGCCTTCATCGTGATCATCTTCCCCTCGGTCGAAGGGGCGCTGTCCAGGGCGATAAAGGGCTATCCCTCGGGGTTGAAGGAAGCGTTCGGGATCGGCGAGCTGGCCAGCGTCGAGCAGTATCTGCACGCGGAGATGCTCAGCCTGATCGTGCCGCTGGCGCTCGGTTACCTCGCCGTCCGCGCGGTCGCCAGCGGCCTCTCCGGCGCCGCCGAAAGCGGCCGCCTCGACGTGCTGCTCTCCGCTCCCGTCTCCCGCTCGCGCATCGCAGCGGCGAGCTTCGGGGCGACCGCCGTCGAGCTGGCGGCCGTGCTGGTCCTCACGGTGATTCTCACCGGTCTCGGCAGCCTCGTCGCCGGAGCCCACCTCTCGCTTTCCGCCGCGATCGCCGGCTACGCCAACGTCTGGCCACTGGCCCTCGTCTTTGCCGGCCTCGGCATCGTCGCCATCGGCTTCTCGCTGCGCACCACGGTCGTCACCGGCGCGGTCGCGGGAGTGCTGGTGACGATGTACGTGATCGACCTGGTCGGCCGCCTTGACACGAGCCTTTCCGGCATCCGCTACCTCTCCGTCTTCAAGTACTACGGCAACGCGATCGAGGACGGGATCGATCCACTCTCCTTCGCCGGCGTGACCGTCGCGGCGATCCTCCTCGCCGCGCTCGGCGCCTGGCTCTTCGAGCGCCGCGACCTGCCTGGCTGAGGCGTGCGACCCGTGCCAAGCCGCGCATCCGACATTGACCACACTGGAGCGGGGTCATTGTCGGTTGCGCGACGCTTGCCGCGGCCGAGCGGAGGGCTCGACGTGGGCACTGATCTTTTCCCAGCGCGGGCGAGGGCGAGCACCTCAACGAGGCGGGAGCGGGGGGATCGAGATTCCCGTAGATCCCGGGCGGCTCGAAACGAGCGACTGAGGCGTTCGAATGCTGGATTCCATGCGATCTTGGTCGATAGGGTTTGTCTCGTGGACGAGCCGCTCACTCGCTATCTGGCCGCCTCTGAAGCGGACGACATCGACGGGGTGATGGCGGCCCTCGCGGATGACGTCGAGCTCGTCTCGCCGATATCCGGACGGATGGTCTTTCGTGGGCGCGACGACGTCAGGCATCTGCTCAGCGCCGTCTACGGCTCGCTGCGCGATTTGCGCTGGACGCGGGTCGTCGGCGAGGGAGAGCATCGGGTTGCGATCGGCGAGACGCGTCTCGGACCGGTGCGGATGACCGATGCGATGGTCTTCGAGCTTGCCCCGGACGGGCGCATTCGCCGCATTGCCCCGCATCTGCGACCCTGGCTCGCACTCACCCTCTTCGCCTTGGTCCTCGGTCCGAAGGTGGGCGTGCGGCCGGGCGTCGTCTGGCGGGCGCTGCGGGCGTAGGCGCAGCGGGTCGGGTGGAATCGGTGTCGCGGGTCGGTGCTGAGCGCACGGTGCGGTCCCGGCTGAGATACGTCGATCCCAGGCGAGCCCCGGGCCGCTTCACCCGCGCCTACGCTCGCTTCTCGAATACCAGGCTTGGTCGCTTCCTCTCCGTTCACGTCGTCTGGCGGCTCGATCCACTGCTGATGCGTGCGAGTGGCGGACGGCTCGGCTTCGACCTGACTATCCCGACGGCGCTGCTCCAGACCACCGGCGCCCGCAGCGGCACCCAGCGCCGCAACGTCGTCATCTACTTCCACGACGGTGAGCGAGTGACGATCGTCGCCTCAAAGCTGGGGATGGCGAACCACCCGAGCTGGTTCCACAACCTGCGAGCCGACCCCGACGTCGAGCTCGGCGGCGTGCCGATGCGCGCGGCCGTCGTCGAGGATGAGGCCGAGCGCGAGCGGCTCTGGGCCCTCGCCGACAACGTCTTCGCGCCCTACGCCGAGTATCGACGCGAAGCTGCGGCGGTCGGCCGCACGATCCCGATCGTCCAGCTCAGCGCCCGTGAGGACGAGCCGGCCCGCTAGAAACAGATTCTAAGCCGGCTCGCGCCACATCTCGCGGATCGGGGGACCGCCGATCGGCATGCCGAAGGTGCGGGTGAGGGTGAATCCGTTGCGCTCGTAGAGGCGACGGTTGCGCTCGGTGCTCGACTCGAGGTAGGCCGGGATTCCGGCCGCGTCACATTCTGCGAGCACCGGCGCCATCAGGGCGCCGCCGAGGCCGCGGCCCTGGTGGCGCGGCTCCACTCCCAGGTAGTGCAGATACCAGTGCCGCGGCGAGCTGGGGTGGCGGCGTTCGAAGCGGAGCTGGGTCCAGAAGGCGAGCGCCAGGCGGCGCCCGAAGACCCGCGCCATCGGTCGCGCCTGGCGCATCGCCACCGAGATCGGCTGCCGCCAGCGCCCCGGCCGCGCCCAGACCGCGGCGCCGGCGCCCTCCTCGGCGAGCCAGACCTCGTGGTCCGCCGGGTCCAGGTGCTCGGCTTCGGCGTTGAAGAAGAGCAGCAGCTGCTCGGCCCGCGTCGCGTCGTCGGGAAGCAGGTGCGCCCAGGCCGGGTCGTCGGCGAAGGCGAGCGCCAGCGCCTCTGCCGCCGCTTCGTGATCGGCCCGGCCCTCGGCGGGCCGTATTCGCGGCTCGGGAGAGATGGGGTCCACGCATCCAGTCTCGCAGCCGCTGCCGCCCGGCGAAACTTTGGAGAACGGGAGTGGTTTCACTCGGCGTGGTCGCTCGTCCGGACTCGAAGGGGAGACGCCTGCGCGGGAGGCTCTGCGTGCTGGGCGCGCTGGCGCTCTCGGCGTTGCTGGCGCCGCCCGTCTCGGCGGCGCCCATCCGCCTCGACAGCAGCTTCGGCCACGGCGGCATCGCCGTGCCCAGTCTCGGCCCGAGCTTCGGCTACGGGACCTTCACCGTCGTGTCACAGCAGGCCGACGGCGGCCTGCTGGCCACCTATGAGCCCGGTGTCAACGAGGGCGGGGAAGGCCTCTTTCGCTTCGGTGCTGACGGACGGCTCGACGCCGGCTTCCCGCCGCAACCGCCGCCGCCGGCGCTCGCGACTCCGCGGATGGCGACGGCGAAGCTGGCGGATGGAAGCACTCTGACCAGTCCCTATGCGGACTACCTCGAACGACTCGATCCGACCGGCGCTCTGGACACCTCCTACGGCACGCAGGGACACAGCGCTCCGGTCCCGTTCACGATCCGCCAGATCCTGCTCCTCGCCAACGGTCAGGTCGTGGTCGCGGGGGCGCGCGTCTATCAGCCAGGCGGGCGCGAACAGCCCGAACTGAGCGAAGCCGCCGTCGCGCGCCTCAACGCCGACGGCTCGCTCGACCCCAGCTTCGGCGGGCCGGGCGGCTTCGTCGCACTGCACGGGCGCCTCGGCATATCCGAGGTCTACCCGGCTGGTCTCGTCGAACGTGCCGGCGGCGGTCTCGCGATCGTCCTCAACGCGGGCCTGGAAGCGCACAGCTCCGTTGCGGTGGGCCTCACGGCCGCCGGGGCACTCGATCCCGCCTACGGCAGCGGCGGCAAGACGCAGCTCGACCTCGGTGCGGTGTCGGTCCATCCGCAAGCAGGCGGTGGCCTGGAGATCGCCGGATTGGCTCAAAAGGGCCGGCCGCACTGCTGCGGGAACTTCGCTCTCGTTCGTCTCGACGCCTCCGGCGAGCCCGACCCCGCCTTCGGCGACGACGGCCATGCCTCTGCCGACTTCGGCGGTGAAGACCGACCCTCCGTTGCTCACTGGGAAGCCGACGGCAGCGTGATCGTCGGGGGATCGACGACTTCCACGCAGGCCAACTGCGCACCATTTCTGACCTGCTGGGAAACCCCCGCTCTGGCTCGCTTCGATGCGAGCGGCAAGCTGGATCGCGGTTTCGGGCGGCGCGGCCTGTTGCGCCTGAGCGGGGTCCGGGCCGCCGGATACCGCACCCAGGGCGCTGGAGTGCGCACGCTCGCCGAACGCGGCGGCGGCCTCTTCGTCGCCGGCCGGTCCGGCCCCGACGCGTTCATCGCCGCCCTCGGCGCCGACGGCCAGCTCGATCCGGGTTTCGGCGAGCAGGGCATTGCCACGAAGCGCGTGCCGCTTCTGCCGTCGGCGACCGTCGAGGGCCTCGCCGTGGATGATCGCGGCCGCATCCTCGCGGTCGGAACCACCGATGCGGGCCTGGTGCAGAACCCCGGCGCGGACGCCGTGGTCCGCTACAGGCCCGGTGGAACGCTCGATCGAAGCTACGGAATGCAGGGCCATGCCTATGCCGGGATGGGGTTTGGGGTCGGACCAAGTGCGATCGCCGTCGATCGCGCCGGCCGCGCAATAGTCGCCGAAGGGTTTGCGGTCATGCGCCTCACCGCCACCGGCCAACCGGATCAGACCTTCGGACGACACGGACTGGTGCGGCTTTCCTCCGGCCTGCGACTCGCCTCGGTTCTCGCTGCCCCCAACGGCTCGGTGCTGCTCGCCGGTACGGCGGGGTCCGGCTCCGGCCGCACGGTTGTGCTCCGGCTCACGCGAGACGGCAGGATCGATCGCAGCTTCCGCGGCGGTGAGATCGAGCCGATTGGATGCGCCGGCCGCCCCGCCACGTGTGCGGCCACGCATATCGCGCTCGATCGTCGCGGTCGCGTTCTGCTCGCCGGCTACGCGACTCACGTGAACGCGGCGGGAACGCGGGTCCCCACGCTGGTTGTCGGACGCCTCCGCCCGAACGGCCGCCCCGATCCAAGCTTCGGCCGGCACGGCTGGGCGGTGACGCGGTTGCGTCGGCGCAGCGCCGCCGCTGACGTCGCGGTGCAGGGCGGTCGCATACTCGTCGCCGGCTGGTCGGGAACCGGGCGCAACTCACGCGCGCTGCTGCTCGCCCTCGGCTCCCGCGGGCGCCTCATCCGCTCCTTCGGCGGGGGTGGAATCGCACGCGCCACGATCGGTCCGCTCCGCTCCGATGCCGTGTACGGGGAAACGATGTCCCTGTTGCCCTCGGCGAGGAGGATCGTCGTGGTCCGGGCGGGGGAGGGCGCCCCGATCCTCGCCTTCAATGGCGACGGGCGCCGCGCCCGTCTTGCCGCGCGCAGGAGTCAGATCGCGCCGCAACGGGCGATCGCCAGCTACATCGCGCCGAGCCCGATCGGGGCAGCCGACCATCGTGGCCGGGTCGTCTTCGCCTGGAACCAGAGCACGGGGAGCGGCCAGGGGGGACTGACCACGCGCATCGCGCTGCAGCGCCTCCTCGTCCGCTGAGGTCAGCGAGCCCGGCTGGCCGCCCAGCCAGGCAGACGCTAGGCTGCGCGACGGTGACCGACCTGGGACCGACCTCCTCCGCGCTCGAGCTTGCCGCGGCGCTGCGCGCCCGCGAGCTCTCCTCGCTGGAGCTGCTCGAGGCGTGCCTGGCGGCGGTCGACGAGCGCAACCCGGAGCTGAACGCGGTCGTCTGGCGCGACGACGAGGCGGCTCGGGCGGCCGCACGCGCCGCCGACGAGCGGATCGCGGCAGGGGAGGAGGCGCCCTTCCTCGGCGTGCCGATCCCGATCAAGGACCTGACCGCGGTGGCCGGCTGGCCCGTCACCTATGGCTCCAACGGCGCCTCCGACGATCCCAGCGAGGACAGCGAGCTCGTGGTCGAGGCCTTCCAGCGCGCCGGCTTCGTGCTCTGCGCGCGCACCAACACGCCCGAGTTCGGGCCGCTCACTGTGGCCGAGAACTCACGCTACGGCAACACGTGCAACCCCTGGGACACCAGCCGCGCCTCGGGCGGCTCGTCGGGCGGCGCCTCGGCCGCGGTCGCCGGCGGCATGTTCCCGATCGCCCACGCCAACGACGGCGGCGGCTCGATTCGCATTCCGGCCGCCTACACCGGCCTGGTTGGCCTCAAGACCAGCCGCGGCCGCATCCCGCGCCGGGCGCAGACCTGGATGGGCGCCGTGGTCGAGGGCGCGATCACCCGCACGATCGCCGACACGGCCGCCGCGCTCGACGCCACCGCTGGACCCGATCCGCTCGCTTGGTACAACGCCCCGACGCCGCCGCGGACCTTCGCCGAGGAGGCGACGATCGAGCCCGACCGCCTGCGCGTCGGCCTGATGGCCGAGGCGCCGCTCGGCGTTCCCACCGATCCGGCCTGCGCCGAGGCCGCCCGCGACGTTGCCGCCCTGCTCGAGGAGCTCGGTCACGAGGTGGTCGAGGCCGAGGTGCCAACGATCTCCGAAGACCTGACCCCGGCCTTCGTGACGATGACGGTCGGCGGTATCGCCGACTACGACGGCGTCGATTGGGAGAAGGTGGAGCCGCACAACCGCCACGGCTACGAGTCGGCGACCGAGCGGGTCAGCTCCTATGACTACGTCGTCGCCGTGCAGAAGCTCGAGCGGCTCTCGCGTCGCGATGTCGCTGCCTGGGGGCGCGACTTCGACGTGCTGCTGACGCCCACCTCGGCAATCCTGCCGCCGCCCAGCGGCGAGATCCTTGCCGCCCAGCACGCCGCCCCCGACCAGCCGGTCTTCGACACGATCAGGTCGGTCTGCTTCACCGCCTTCGGCAACGTCACCGGCCTGCCCAGCATCTCGCTGCCGCTGCACTGGAGTGCCGAGGGCCTGCCGGTCGGCACGATGATCACCGGCGCCCCCTTCGACGAGGCGACCCTGCTGCGCCTCGGCGCCCAGCTGGAAGCGGCGCGCCCCTGGACCGAGCGCCGCGCCCCCGCCGCGGCCGGCGTTCGCTGAAGCATTTCCCATACCCGAGCCCCGGTAAAGCTTCATCCAGGGTGTGACTAGGCCCAGGCCTGGGCGAGGAGCCGCACGCTCATGCGCGCATCGGAGATCGACCCGGCTCTGGCGTGGTCGATGCCGACTGCGCGTTCGCGTCGGGTACGGTCCGGGAGTGGCAGCCGTTTCGGCCGGAATCCTGCTCTATCGCCGCGGCCGTGAGTCGCTCGAGGTGCTGCTCGTCCACCCCGGCGGGCCGTTCTGGGCGAAGAAGGACGAGGGTGCCTGGTCGGTGCCAAAGGGCGAGGTGGGCGATGGGGAGGAGCCGCGGGCGTGCGCGCTGCGCGAGCTGGAGGAGGAGCTCGGATCGTCGCTCGAGCTCACGGAGGAGCGTCTGGAGGAGCTGGGCTCGGTGCGGCAGAAGGCCGGCAAGGTGGTGCACTGCTGGGCAGCCGAGGCCGACTTCGATTCCGCGCAGCTGCGCAGCCTGCGCAGCAACAGCTTCACGCTGGAGTGGCCGCCGCGCTCCGGGCAGCAGCGCGAGTTCCCCGAGGTGGATCGCGCTGAGTGGTTCGACCCCGAGCTCGCGCGGCGCAAGATCAAT
Organism: uncultured Conexibacteraceae bacterium; assembly: GCA_964591825.1. Lineage (GTDB taxonomy): Bacteria > Actinomycetota > Thermoleophilia > Solirubrobacterales > 70-9 > VRUE01. Next base: position 6,326 of record CAZQET010000250.1, on the reverse strand, counting down.
CCCGCGCAGGCCGCGTTCCTCGATAGGTTGAGCGAGCGATGAGCGCCGACTCCAATCTGGACCAACCGGACGACCCCCGGCCCGAGCTCGGCCAGCAGCCGCTCTCGGTGCGCCTGCTGGAGGCCGGTGCCCGCGGTGCCCGCTCGGTCGGCAGGGCGACGGGGCTCGACCGCGCTGCCGAGCTCGCCGCCGAGGAGGCGATGGTCGCCGCGATCGAGAGCGAGGTGGTCGAACGGGCGATCGCTCGGGTGCTGCAGGGACCGGTTGTCGAGGAGGCGATGAACAGCGCGCTGGAGAGCGAGGCAGTCAAGCGCGCTCTGATCGAGGCAATCGACAGCGATCTGGTCGACGAGGTCTGGCGCCGCCTGCTCGCCAGCCAGGAGACCCAGCGGCTGGTCGAGCGGATCGCCGAGGCGCCCGAGATCCGGGCCGCGATCAGCGCTCAGAGCGTCGGCCTGATCGCCGACGTCGGCCACACGATCGGCAACGGCACGCGCCGCCTCGACGGCGTCGTCGAGAGCTTCGCCCGCCGGCTCCTCTTCCGCCGGCGCCGGGGTGAGCCGACCGACCGTGCCGGAGCGGTGACCCGCGCGCTGGCCTTCGCCCTCGACGTGCTCATCGTCAACCTCGGCTTCTCCGGCCTGGCCGCGATCGCGGCGCTGATCGCCTCGGCCTTCACCGGCAACGGTCACGGGGTCTCCGGCCCGGCGCTGGTCGCCGGCACCGCGCTCTGGTTCGCGCTCGGAGGCCTCTACATGGTCGGTTTCTGGTCGCTTGCCGGGCAGACGCCCGGGATGCGCTTTCTCGCCATCCGGCTCGACGTCGAGGCCCGCGGCCTGCCGCTTGGGCGCGCCGTCAGGCGGCTGACCGGGATGACGCTGGCGGTGATCCCCTTCGGGCTCGGCTACCTGGGCATCCTCTTCGACGAGCGGCGGCGCGCCTGGGACGACCGAATGAGTGGCGCCGACGTCGTCTACGAGGGCGAGGAGCGCTTCGCTGCGCCCTGGTCGAGGCTCGACGAGGCGGTTGCCGAGCCCGTCGCCGATGGCCCCACCACGACGAAGGCCCCGGATGCCCGGGGCCTTCGCTCACAACGCTTCGCCGGCGGTGCGCGCGGCTAGCGAACGTCTACTTCGGGACCCTCGGCCAGCTTGTAGATGATGATGATCGCGAGGGCGAAGATCGCCAGCGACCAGAATGGGTAGGCCGGGATCGAGAGCAGCGCCCCGATCGCGTTCAGCGAGGCGATGAAGATGCCGAACCAGCGCCCGAACTCGCCTCCGGAGAAGAGGGAGAAGGCGGCGACGAGCTCGAGCACGCCGAGGATTAGGATGATCCAGCCCCAGGTGTGCAGGCCGCTGATGATGTAGGTGGCGTTTGCGGTGAAGAACTTCGAGTCGCCGATCGCCGCGATGCCGTAGATGATGTTTAGGACGCCAGCCACGAGTAGCAGTACGCCGGCGAAGACCCACCAACCACTGAGAGTGCTCTCCTCGTTCATACGTAACCCTTTCGTCTGCAGGTGAGAGGCGGAGACAATGCGCGAGCTTATTCCAGGAGCGTCGCGCATTTCCTGCTCTGGAGCGAAGTTTGCCGATTTGGCCAACGGCGTGGCGTGTGTCACCATCCGCGGCGAATGAGGGGGCCCGGAGGAGGAGCGGTCGCCGGCGCGCTGCTGGCGGCGATGGCACTGACCCTTGCGCCGCCGAGCGTCGCGCACGCACGTCCGGCCCGAACGGTCTCCGCAAGCGCCAGCAGCACACGGGTGGCGGAAGCGTCGGCGCCCGAAACCCGCACCAACGGCAAGATCTTCGCCTACGACCCGGTCGAGGGCCCCTACACCTGCTCGGGTACGGTGCTCGACACGCCGAGCCGCTCGATCGTCCTCACCGCCGGGCACTGCGTGTACGAAGACGGCCGCTGGGGTCGGGACATCGTCTTCGTTCCCGCCTACGACCACGGCGACCGTCCGTTTGGGACCTTCGCGGCGAGCGCGGTCTACCCGATGAAGCAGTGGATAGATGACGAAAACCCCGACTACGACGTGGCGGCGATCAAGGTCACACCCGACGAGCTGGGACGGGTGGGCGACCTGGTGGGGGGTAGGGGCTGGACGACGGACCGCTCGCGCTTCGCCAACTTCCAGATCTTCGGCTATCCGGCTGGCGCCCTCGAAGGCGAAGCGCTGCGCAGCTGCCACACCAAAGGGCTCGGCGCCGACTCCTTCACCAACGTCTTCGGCGGGCCCCCGACCCTGCCCGGCCATTGCGACATGGCAGGAGGCTCGAGCGGTGGCGCCTGGCTGCTCGACGGGCTGCTCGACGGCGTGACCAGCTACGGCTACACTCACCACCTCGGCCGCCTCTACTCGCCCTACTTCGGCGACGCCGTGAGCGCGTTTCTGGCCGGCCTGCCATAGGCTCCCCGACATGGACGCCTTCCGCACGCCGGAGGAGAGGTTCGAGGGCTTGCCTGACTTCGCGTTCGAGCCGCAATATCGCGAGGTCGACGGACTGCGACTCGCCTACCTCGACGAGGGGGAGGGACGGCCGGTCGTCTTCTTCCACGGCGAGCCGACCTGGTCTTACCTCTGGCGCAAGGTGATCCCGCCGGTGCGCGACGCCGGCTACCGCTGCATCGCCCCCGACTACGCCGGCTTCGGTCGCTCCGACAAGCCAACCGACGTCGGCTGGTACACCTACGACCGCCACGTCGATCTGATCTCGACGCTGCTCGCCGAGCTCGACGTTCGCGACGCGACCGCGGTCGTGCACGACTGGGGCGGACCGATCGGGCTGCGGCTCGCGGTCGAGCACCCCGACCGCTTCTCGCGGATCGTGATCATGGAGACGGGTCCCTTCACCGGCCACCAGCGGATGAGCGATGCCTGGCTCAAGTTCCGCGACTTCGTTCGCGATAACGCTGACGTGCCGATCGGGATGCTCGTTCGCGGTGGTTGCAAGGAGGACCCCGGCGACGAGGTGATCGCTGGCTACGACGCGCCGTACCCGACGCCGGAGTCGAAGGCAGGCGCTCGCGCCTTTCCCCTGATCCTGCCGACAGAGCCCGATTCGCCAGGGGCCGCCGAGGGCCGCGCCGTTGCCGACGCGCTGCGCGAGGACGACCGGCCGGCGCTGGTGCTCTGGGCGGACTCGGATCCCATCCTCCCCTTCTCGGTCGGCGAGCGAGTCTCCTCGCAGCTCAATTTCCCGGCGCAGCGCAGGGTCGAGAACGCCTCTCACTTCCTGAAGGAGGACGCGGGGGCGGAGATCGGCCGCGTCATCGCCGAGTGGCTCTAGACCTACCGGGTGGGTCCTTTGCGGCGGAGCGGGCGACCGCGGCGCGCAGCGACTCCCGCGGCAGCTCGTGCAGCAGTCGCGTGCGGCGCGGTGAGCCGTCGTCCCCGAGCCATGTGACCGTGCCGGGCCAGTAGGGGCTGGGCGGCGCGCCGGGGTGGTGGAGCGCGTCGGCGTAGACCCAGCTGCCGGTGTTGTGGAGCCTGCCGCCGCCCGGTAGCCGCCACTCGGCCTCACCCTCTTCGGGGCCGGCTCGGTGCGTGTGGCCGGTGATCACGTGCGCGTCGCCGAGCCCGAGCCTGCGCGCCATCTCGGTCGCCGCCGCGATTCCGTCGCGGGTGATCGCCGCGGCCGAGACGTCGGCGTCGAAGTCGGCTCGCAGCAGGCGGTTGAGGGCCCAGACGCCGGCCGGCACCGCGGCCCCGATCGCCGCCCTGCGGGCCGAGGCGAGGGCGCCGTTGCGCCTCTCTCCCGCGACGGTGCGCCAGGCACGCTCGGAGGGGCGGTTCGAGCCATTGCCCAGGTTGCTTTCGGCGAGGCCGAAGGCGAGGCCGTAGATCGGACGCAGGATCCGCTCGTAGTCCCCGGGGCCGGCGGCCTCCGGCGGCCGGCCGGTACGTCGCATGACCGCCGCCGCGGCGAGGCACTCGAGGCGCGGCAGCGTCATGTGGCAATCCATGTAGTGGCCGTGCGTGGCGTAGACGTCGTCGCGCAGCCAGACGCCCGGGTAGGCGACGCTCAGCTCAGTCTCGCCGAGCCAGGCGTTGATGCGCGAGAGTGGGCCTCCGCTCGGCAGGGCGCGATGCTCCAGGCCCAGCGTCCCGTCGCCAAGGCCGACCTCTTCGAGCAGCGGCTCGGCGAGCCAGTGGTCGTGGTTGCCGGGAACGAGGACGATGCGCCGTCCGGCCATCGCCTCGCCCAGCGCTGAGAAGAACGGCTGGACCGTCGCCAGCACTCGGGCGAGTGGGAAGTCGCGCAGCTCGAGCAGGTCGCCGAGCAGGACGAGGCGATCCGCCGAGGCGATCTCGCCGAGGAGTAGGTCGCGGATCTCCGGGTCGCGGGCGATGTCCTCGCCGGTCCCGGCGCCCAGGTGCAGATCGGAGACGATCGCAGTGCGCATCCGCGAAAACCTAACGGTGCACGCCTTGTCCCCTTCACTCGGGGAGAGAGCGTTGCGGCCGGCCAGGTTAGGATTTGGCGGGATGGCCGAATTGAGCGAAGAGCGCCTGGCGCCCGTCAACGGCATCGAGCTGGCCTACCAGGAGATCGGCGATCCCGGGGGCGAGCCGCTGATCCTGGTGATGGGCCTGGCGACGCAGATGATCGCCTGGGACGAGGAGTTCTGCGCGATGCTTGCCGAGCGCGGCTTCCGCGTGGTGCGCTTCGACAATCGTGACATCGGCCATTCGACCCACCTCGATGCAGCGTCTGTCCCAGGTCGGGTCGACCTGTTCCTCGGCCGCAATCCGGCCTACCTGCTCTCCGATATGGCGGCTGACACGACTGGCCTGATGGATCACCTCGAGATCGAGTCGGCCCACGTGGTCGGGATCTCGATGGGCGGGATGATCGGCCAGACGCTGGCGATTGAGCATCCCGAGCGGGTCCGCTCGCTGGTCTCGATGCACTCGACGACCGGCAGTCGCTTCGTCGGGCAGCCGACGCTCAAGGTCTTCGCGCTGATGCTCTCCAAATCGCCGCGCGACCGCGAGGCCTTCATCGAGCGCATCCGCCGAACCTATGAGCTGATCGGCTCGCCGGCCTACCCGACCGACGAGGAGCGCCTGCGCCGGGTCGCGGAAGAATCGTGGGATCGTGGCCGCAACCCGCGCGGGGTGCTGCGCCAGATGCACGCGATCGGCTCGTCGGGCGATCGCACGGCCGCACTGCGCAAGCTGGACCTGCCGGCAACCGTGATCCACGGCACTCGCGACACTCTGGTTCGGATCAGCGGTGGCCGCGCCACCGCCCGCGCCATCCCCAACGCCCGCCTGCGCGTCTTCGAGGGCCTCGGCCACGACCTGCCCCGCGACCTCTGGCCGATCTTCGCCGATGAGATCGCCGACACCGCCGCCCGCGCCACCCATCCCTCCCAGGTCAAGCAGCCCGCCTGAGCTCACCGCTTCGGCCCGACGAACTCATCGAGCCGAGCGACGTCTTCCTTGCGCGAGACGTAGATCGACTTCGGAGGGGCCACGGTCCAGTGGAGGTCAAGCTGCTCGCAGGCATCGCAAAAGATGCGCTTGATATCTGTGGAGAGGTTTGTGAACACGTAGCGCGGGGCTGACCAGTTGCCTCGCCCGGTATTTATGAATCGACACCCGTCGGACTGAATCAAGCCGCGGATTAGCAGCCGAGGACAGAGGTTGACCATCTCCTGCTGCCAATCCGCGAGAACGATTTGCGTTCGTGCTTTCGTCCCGCTCCGTGCTGGGGAAAGAGGCACGGCCATGCCTTTGAGTAGGCGTGCACCTCAATGTAGTTCTTCGGGGTCGGCTGGCAGTGAACTTTGTTCCAGGGACCACCGCCTGCATGGCTGCCGCGCACTCGTCGACGATCATTGGGTATTTCCGGTCGAGCGCGATGCGGAGCCGGTAGACATTGCGCCGCCCGCGAGATATGCAGCCGTCGCCGAGGTAGAGGCCAAGCAAATAGACGTAGGACGTCGAGAGCTTTCGGAACTCATGGACTGCGCTGCCGCATCTCTGGCAGGGTTGAGCCGAGCCTCCCCTCTTCCCATACAACGAGGGCTTCGACCGAAACGAGTGCGGAAGGGTGCCGCGATCCCATTCGCGGATAGTCGATCGCGAAATCCCAGTGCGTCGCGAGATCTCGCAGTTATTCAGCCCCTGCTTCTTGAGTGCGAGAACCCGCTCGACGGCGGCTCGGGGTCACGTCGCTAAAAGTGGTGTAACCGCCACGTAGGGGCCGGAACGAAGTTCCGGCCACCGCGGGCCCCAGACTCGTCGGTTGACCTGCAAGTCGACTGACGAAAGGAAGCACCACGATGGCCGAGAGCCAAAGCATGAC
>CAZQET010000249.1:0-7360 GCA_964591825.1 uncultured Conexibacteraceae bacterium | reverse complement strand
CAAGCCGTTCGAGCTGTTCGTCGATCTGAATGACCGCCTCGTTGAGAAAGGTCCCGGGCCCCGCCAGATACTGCACCGGGTTCAGTTCCGCCAGTTCCGTGCACGGCCCAGGAATCGGCTTGGCTCCCTTCGGCACCTTCCCCGAGAGGCACCCCTCCAGCCGCAGCAACCGTCCCAGATTCGGCGTCAAGATCAGTTCCTGCAGATCCCCTTCAGCCACGACGACGACAGGTTCTTCCCCAAACACCTGCCGCACCCGCTCAGTAGCCCGATAGCTCTCCGAGCCCCGATCCACCAGCGTGTCAGTGCCGGCGTTCGTGGGCAACTGCGTTGCAGCGACAACTGCGACGAGCGCCACACAAGCTACGGCGACGAGCACGCTCCTCGCGTGCCTGACGGCCCCCGATGCGATCGCGCTGAATAGCGAGTTCATCGGTGCGCTCCTCGCGCGGGTGGCGCCGTAGGGGGGCCCGCCCCTGAGGACGCTTTAGCGACCGCAGGGGGCTGGGGGTCCCCTGCGGCGACAGGACCCGCGCGCCGAGCGCAGGCGCTGAACCCGTTCAATCCATCGACAGCGGACCCGTCACGTCCGCATTGAGGAACTGGCTCACGAACCGATTCTCGGAGTCGAACAGTTCCTCCTTCGGCCCCGACTCGACGATCTTGCCGTTCCAGAGCACCGCGATGAAGTCAGAGATGCGGCGCGCGGTGTTGAGATCGTGACTGATCACCAGGTAGCAGCCGCCGTTCTCGGCGTGCACCTCGCGGATCAACTCGCAGAGCAGTGCCGTGCGCACCGGGTCGAGGCCGGAGTCGGGCTCGTCGAACATCACGATCGCCGGTTCGAGCACCAGGGCGCGGGCGAAGCCCGCGCGCTTGCGCATGCCGCCGGAGAGCTCGTTGGGCATCTTGTAGGTGGCCTCGGCGAGGCCGACCTCCTTGAGGCGCCGGTTGACGATCTCGCCAATCTCCTCCTCGCCCTTGTCAGTGTGCTGGCGCAGCGGGAAGGCGGTGTTGTCGTAGATGTTCATCGAGCCGAAGAGGGCTCCGTCCTGGAAGAGGAGACCGAACTTCTTGCGCACGTCGAAGAGCTCATCGTCGGTCATGTTGGGGATCGATTCGCCGTGCACGAGCACGTCGCCGGAATCGGGGTAGAGCAGGCCGACGATGTGCTTGATCAGCACGCTCTTGCCGGTGCCCGAGGGGCCGAGCACCATCGAGACCTGGTCCTCGGGCAGGCCGAGGTTGAGCCCGTTGAGGATGCGGGCGCGTCCGAACTGCTTGACCAGGTCGATGATCTCGATCGCGTCCTCGCCACCGTGGTCACGCTTGCGCCCGGTGTGAAAGCGGTAGGGATCGGACTCGGCCGGATCGACGCCGGGGATGACGAAATCGCGGCCCATGACCGCGCCGTCCTCGCTGACGTAGGGGCCGCTCTGGTTGTGCTCCTCCACTGCCATAAGCCTACTCAGCCTCCTATTGGCGCTCGCGGGTTGGCGCCCCAGAAGACCAGGGTGCCCAGCATCCCGATGATGTGGACCAGGACGATGTTGAGGACCATCGACTTCGCGGTCGCGGTACCGACCCCGACCGGCCCGCCCGAGGCCGTGTAGCCGTAGTAGCAGCCAACCAGGACTATGGCCGTCGCCATGAACATGCCCTTGATCAGGCTGTAGATCAGGTCGGGCGGGTTCTGGAACATCCAAAAGATCAGCAGGTAGCCGCCCGAGGAGACGTCGCCAATCTGTTGGACGACGGCCAGGTAGCTGGCGAAGTACATGATCCCGATCCCGCACAGGTACATGAAGGGGAAGGCGATCCAGGCGGCGAGCAGGCGGGTCGCGCAGAGGAAGGTGACCGGCTGCACACCCATCACCTCGAGCGCGTCGATCTCATCGGAGATCCGCATCGCGCCGAGCTCGGCGACGATCCCGGTCCCAACCTTGGCCGCCAGCATGTAGCCGAAGGCGTAGGGCATGATCTCGCGCAGGTCGCACCAGGCGGAGAAGACGCCGGCGTAGGCCGGCGCACCGTTGGCGCGCAGCAGGTAGGCGCCCTCGATTCCGCACTCGAGGCCAAGCACGAAGACCAATCCCCAGATGATCAGGGCCGAGCCAAGGATCAGGATGCCGGCCTGGCGCAGGCTCTCGCCAAAGAACTTGAGCACCCGGCCGCTGTAGACGAGGCCGGCGACGCGCGAGCCGAAGCGGGCGATCTCCCCAAAGGAGTCGAGCCAGCCGCGTGGGACCTCGAGCCAAGCGTTCATCGGATCGTCTGCAGCTGCGGATGGGTGGCGAGCAGGGTCTGGGTGAAGGCGTAGTTGAAGGCGAAGACGCCCATGAAGCAGATGACGACGGCCTGGTTGACGGCCCGGCCGACGCCGGCCGCGCCTCCCGAGGCGGTCATCCCCTTGTAGGAGCAGACGACCGAGATGATCGCGCCGAAGAGGGTGCACTTGAGCACCGAGCCCCAGAGGTCGGTGATCGAGGCGTTGGAGAAGAGCGTGGCGAAGAAGCCGCCGAGCGACTGGTGGTAGAGAAGCTCGGTGAGGATGCCGCCGCTAATGCCGAAGACGAGCGCGTAGATGTCGAGCAGGCCGGTGATCAGCATCAGCGCCAGGAAGCGCGGCACGACCAGGTTCTTGATCGGGTCGACGCCGAGCACCTGCAGGGCATCGAGCTCCTCGCGGATCTTGCGGGCGCCGAGGTCAGCGGTGATCGCGGTGCCGGCGACGCCGGCGACGACGACGGCGGTGACGAAGGGGGCGAACTCGCGAATCGAGGCGAGGACGAAGAAGCCGCCGAGCCTGTCGAGCGAGCCGAAGAGGGTGAGGAAGTTTGCGGCCTGCAGCCCGGGAGCGCCGAAGCCGAAGGCCACCGTCGAGACGAGCAGCGGAAACCAGCAGAGCTGCAGGGCGAAGAGGAACTGGCCGATGAACTCCTCGCCGTAGGGGTAGGGAGGTTTGACCGCGGATACGAGCGTGCGCGCGGTGAGGATCATCATGTCCCCCACCTGCTCGAACAGCGACTTGGCGGGCAGGAACGCCCTGTTGACCGCGGATCCGACCATCGTCCTCCTCCTGTGGACGAGTCTATGCGATGCGCCAGCGGGCACTGTTGAGTTCGGGCTAACCCGCTTCGGAGCAGCCGAAACCCCGTGCTATGTTGCGGCCGCTTTGGGGGGGCACGGCACAAATGTCCTGGGTCACCGGCTCCGCGCGGCGTTCGCCCTCGCTCTCATAGCAGGGCTCGCTCTCGCGCTCGCCTCCTGCGGCGGCGAATCGTCATCGGACGCCAACGAGCCCGAAGGCGCCTACCGGGTCGAAGTGACCGAAGCGAGCTTCCCGACCAAGCAGCAGCTGGGGCAGACCTATCTGCTCGAGCTGGGCGTCCGCAACGACAGCGGGAAGACGATCCCGGCGCTGACGGTGGACGTCTCGATCAAGGGCAAGGAGGGCAGCAGCTCGACCCTTCCCTTCGGAATCCGCGACCCCCAGCCGGGCCTGGCGCAACCGGACCGACCCGTCTGGGTGCTGGCCGAGCACTACCCCAAGTTCGCCGGCTCCAACGAACCCGGGGGCGCCGAAACCTCCAATCCCAAGACCTTCGACTTCGGCCCTCTGAAGGCTGGGCGAACGGCCGACGTCATCTGGAAGCTGAGCGCGGTCCGGGCCGGCTCCTACACGCTGCTCTACAGGATCGACGCCGGCCTCAACGGCAAGGCCATCGCCAAGACCGGCGGCGGCGTCGCGCCCGGCGGCTCCTTCGCCGTCGAGATCACGGCCGCCCGCCACGACACCGAAGTCAAGGACAACGGCGAAGTCGTCAAAATCGAATAGGCGCATCCGGGTCTTCAGGGGTGCGATGAGGCGTCGACTGGCAACGGCGGCGGCGATGACGGCGATCGCGCTGCTGGCTCTGCCGGCCTGCGGCGCCGACGGCAAGCACCAAGTGGGGATCGAGCCCCGCGCTGGAGAAGGAGCTCTCGCTCTGAAGCGGATCGGCCGCTTCGACAGCCCCACCTACGTCGCCGGGGCGCCCGGTTATCCGAAGCTCCTCTTCGTGGTCGAGCAGCCGGGCAAGGTGGTGGTGCTGCGCTCCGGCCGCAAGCTGCGCCGTCCCTTCCTCGACATCCGCGGCCTCGTCGGCTACGGCGGCGAGCGCGGCCTGCTCTCGATCGCCTTTCCGCCCGACTACCGGCAGAGCCGGCGCTTCTACGTCTATTACACGGACGACGCGGGCAACATCAGAATCGACGAATTCAGGCGGGCGAGCCCGACCAGGGCGGCGCGTGGCTCACGGCGGACGGTGATCGAAATCCCGCACCCGGTCAACGCCAACCACAATGGCGGCCAGCTGCAGTTCCTCGGCGACCTCCTCTACTTCGGCACCGGTGACGGCGGCGCGGGCGGCGATCCGCCGAACAACGCCCAGAACAAGGGCGTGTTGCTCGGCAAGCTGCTGCGGATCGACCCGCGTCCGAGCCACGGGCGGCCGTACACGATCCCACCCGACAACCCGTTCGTCGGCAAGCCCGGCCGCGATGAGATCTACAGCTACGGCCTGCGCAACCCCTTCCGCTTCTCCTTCGACACGACGACGGCGGCGCAGCCGCGCATCGCGATCGCCGACGTCGGCCAGAACCGCTACGAGGAGATCGACTACACGACGGTCGCCGCGGCCGGCGGCGCCAACTTCGGCTGGGATGCCTTCGAGGGCTACCACCGCTACGAAGACGAAAACAGCGGCACGCCCGATCCGGGTAACACGGTCAAGCCGATCTTTGCCTACAGCCACGATCGCGACGGCGGCAGCTGCGCGGTGATCGGCGGCTACGTCGTCGGCCGCGGCGGCCCGCCCGCACTGCGGGGACGCTATCTCTACACCGACCTCTGCTCCGGCATAGTGCGCAGCCTCGTCCCCCACCTGCACCGGGCCTCGGGCGATCACAGGACCGGCCTCACGGTCACCTCCCCCACCTCATTCGGGGAAGACGACCGTGGCCGCGTCTACGTCTGCTCGCAGGAAGGGCCGGTGTTCAGGATCGTCGCCCGCTAGACGAATCTGCTATTCCCGTATTCGCCATCCATGCGATGGCGAATACGGGACCGATGGCCACGAAGCGGCTACAGTTGGCTGACCAGCCAAGGTCGAGGGAAGGAGCTTCAGTGGAGAGCGGCACCGCGGAGAGAAGCGGCGAGCAGAGCGGCGCGGCGAACGGATCGCCTGGCGAGGCCGCCGGGCAGTTCGAGGTCCACAACCCGGCGACTGACGAGCGGATCGCCACCGTCCCGATCGATTCGCCCGAGTCGGTTGCCGAGACGGTGGCGCGGGTGCGCGCCAACCAGGCCGAGTGGGAGGCAATTGGGATCGAGGGACGCCACCACTGGCTCGCCAAGCTGCGCGACTGGCTACTGGACAACTCCGAGCGGATCCTCGACACGATGCAGGCCGAGACCGGCAAGGTCCGCGCCGACGCCGCCAACGAGCCCGGCTACCTCGCCGACCTGATCAACTTCTACGGCACCAACGCGGCCAAGTTCATCGGCGAGGAGGCGGTGCGGCCCCACTCCCCCCTGCTCGCGACCAAGAAGCTGCGCGTGCAGTACCGGCCGCATCAGGTCGTCGGCATCATCAGCCCCTGGAACTTCCCCCTGGTGCTTGCCATGGGTGACGCCATCCCCGCGCTGCAGGCGGGCGCCGCGGTCGTGGTCAAGCCCTCTGAGTTCACGCCACTGGGCCTGGCCGAGGTGGTCGAGGCCTGGAAGACCGAGATCGGCGGGCCCGACGTCTTCGACTGCGTGCAGGGCGTCGGTGAGACCGGCGGCGCCCTCGTCGACGCGGTCGACTTCATCCAGTTCACCGGCTCCGATAGGACGGGGCGCAAGGTGATGGCACGGGCCGCCGAGACGCTGACCCCGGTCAGCCTCGAGCTGGGCGGCAAGGACCCGATGATCGTGCTCGCCGACGCCGACCTCGATCGCGCCGCCAACGCCGCGGCGTGGGGCGGCATGTTCAACTCCGGGCAGGTCTGCATGTCGGTCGAGCGGATCTACGTCGAGGAGCCCGCCTACGACGACTTCGTCGCCAAGCTCACCGCTGAGGTCGGCAAGCTGCGCCAGGGAGCCGACGGCAGGTCCTTCGGCAAGGACGTCGGCGCGATGACCTCCCCCAACCAGATCGGCATCGTCGAGGACCACGTCTCCGACGCGCTGGAGAACGGCGCCAAGGCGCTGAGCGGCGGCAGGCGCGTACCGGGCTCCGGCGACTACTTCGAGCCAACGGTCCTGGTCGACGTCGACCACTCGATGAAGGTGATGCGCGACGAGACCTTCGGCCCCGTCGTCGGCGTGATGAAGGTCCGCGACGCCGAGGAGGCGCTGCGACTCGCCAACGACAGCCGGTACGGACTGTCGGGCTCGGTCTTCGGTGAGAAGGAGCGCGCCGAGAAGGTCGCTCGCCGGGTCGAGTGCGGCGCGGTCAACGTCAACGACGTGCTGATCAACTACTTCGCCATGGACGTGCCGATGGGCGGCTGGAAGGAGTCGGGCATCGGCTACCGCCACGGTGAGCCGGGCATCAAGAAGTACTGCCGCAGCGAGTCGCTCGTCATCACCCGCCTCGGCGGCAAGCGGGAGCTGTCCTGGTACCCCTACACACGCGCTCGCCGCAGCCTGTTCAACCGCATCACCCAGGCCTTCAACGGCCGCGACTGGCGACGACGGCTGGGCCTGCGCGGCTGACCTTTAGCCGAAGGGGCCGGAGGGAACCCCTTACCCTCCTAGGCCCATGGCAGAGCGAGACTTCATAGCCGCGACCAAGGAGCGCGTCGTCGTCTTCGACGGCGGCATGGGCGCGACCCTGGAGCAGTTCGAGCTGACGCAGGAGGACTACGGCGGCCTCGAGGGCAAGTGCCACGAGGCGCTGGTGCTCAATCGGCCCGATGTGATCGAGGGTGTGCACGCGTCGATGCTCGACGCCGGAGCCGAGGTCGTGGAGACCGACAGCTTCCAGGGGTCGCGGCTGAAGCTCGACGAGTGGGGGCTGGGCGAGCACACGCTCGAGATCAACACGAGGGCGGCGGAGATCGCGCGCAGGGCGGCGGGACCGGAGCGTTTCGTGGCCGGCTCGATCGGGCCGACCGGCTTCCTGCCCGCGTCGACGGATCCGACGCTTGGCGACATCTCGTTCGGGAGGCTCGTCGAGGTCTTCGCCGAGCAGGCTCGGGGACTGGTCGAAGGCGGCGCCGACCTGATCATCGTCGAGACGGCGCAGGACATCCTCGAGGTGAAGGCGACGGTCTTCGGGGCGCGCGAGGCGTTCGCGGCAACGGGAAGGCGATTGCCGATCATGACCAGCGT
>CAZQET010000248.1:0-4797 GCA_964591825.1 uncultured Conexibacteraceae bacterium | reverse complement strand
AGACCGAGGCCCTCGCGCGGCGCCAGGCGCGCAAGGTCAGCCTCGAGGAGGTCTTCTCGCGCGTTCAGGAGGGTGAGATCAAGGAGCTCAACATCGTGCTCAAGGCCGATGTCGCCGGTTCCCTGGAGGCACTTCAGGACGAGATCGCCAAGGTGCCGCAGGAGCGGGTCGGGATCAACGTCATTCACTCTCAAACCGGCGGCATCAACGAGTCCGACGTGATGCTGGCCTCGGCGTCCGAGGCGATCATCATCGGCTTCAACGTGCGCCCGCTCGCCGACGCCCGCCGCGCCGCCGAGCGCGAGGGCGTCGACGTCCGCACCTACTCGGTGATCTACAAAATCACCGAAGACCTGCGCAACGCGATGGAGGGTCTGCTGGAGGCGGTCGAGGTCGAGGAGACGCTCGGCGAGGCCGAGGTCAAGCAGACCTTCAAGGCTTCGAAGGTCGGTCGCATCGCCGGTTGCGTGGTCAACGAGGGCAAGGTCACGCGCACCGCCAGCGTGCGCCTGATTCGCGAGGGCACGGTGATCTGGGACGGCAAGCTGGGCTCCCTGCGCCGCTTCAAAGACAACGTGCAGGAAGTCGAGCAGGGCCAGGAGTGCGGCGTCGTCCTCGACGGCTACGCTGACGTCAAGGAGGGCGACGTGTTGGAGTTCTTCGAGACGAAGCAGGTCGAGCAGACGCTGGAGTAAGTGACTGAAGGCGAACCCCCACGCACGCCTGGCGGCGCCGGACACATTTCGCGGGGCGGCGTCCTCGGTCGGCCAAATGGCGCTGCCATTCAGCCTCCCTGTGTCCTACCCCCGCTCGGTTCGGCCCTCGCCAGCCGCACGCGCGGATTCCCCTTCAGTCACTAACATGGCGACGCCTCGCATGCGACGCATCAACGAGGTGCTTCGCGAGGTGATCGGTGCCGCCATCGCCGAGTTGAGCGATCCGCGCATCGGCTTCGTGACAGTGACCTCCGTTGAGACCAGCCCCGACCTGCGCGCCGCCAAGGTGTTCGTGAGCGTGCTCGGCAGCGAGGAGGAGCGGCAGGCGACGATCGCCGGCCTGGAGTCCTCGCACGGGGTGATCCAGTCGAGGATCGCTGCCGAGACGCGGATGAAGCGCACTCCGACGCTGAGCTTCCGCTACGACGAGACCGTCGAGCAGGGGATGCGCATCAGCCGGCTGCTGGATGAGGGGGAGGAGGAGTGAGCGGCGCCGGCGTCACCACGGCAGGTGTCGAGGAGGTCGCCGCCGAGCTGCGCTCGCGAGAGCGCTTCCTGCTCACGGCTCACGAGGGGCCCGACGGCGACGCCCTCGGCTCGCTGCTCGCGCTGCACCACCTGCTCACCCAGCTGGGCAAGGACTCGGTGATGTTCATGGCGGCGAAGGAGTTCCCGCTGCCGATCGAGTACCGCTTCCTGCCCCTGGAGGAGGTCTTCCACGAGGCGCCGGCGGACATGGCCGACCGCACGATCGTCTTTCTGGACTGCGGCAACATCGACCGCATGCCGGTCGACTTCCTCAGCGCGGGGGACAACTTCCGCATCAACATCGACCATCACCACGACAACACCTGCTTCGGCGACGTCAACCTGGTCGAGACCGGCGCCTCCTCGACCGCGGAGATCGTCTACGAGCTGGCCATCATGCTCGGCGCCGAGATCACGCCCGAGATCGCCTCGGCGCTCTACGTCGGCCTGATCACCGACACGGGCAAGTTCATGTACGAGAACACCAACGCCCGGACGCACCGGATCGCGGCGGCGCTGATCGACGCCGGGGTCGCCGTTGACGAGACCTACCGGCGGCTCTACGAGCACGTGCCGATCGAGAAGCTGCGGCTGCTATCCCGTGCGCTGGAGGGCATCCAGCGCCTTTGCGACGAGCAGCTCGTCCTCGCCTACATCACCGAGGCCGATTACGAAGCGAGCGGCGCCGGCGAGGAGATGACCGAGGGGATCATCGATCACCTGCGCTCGATCGAGGGCTCCAAGGTCGCTGCCCTGGTGCGCGATCAGGGCGACCGCGGCCGCGCCGCGCGCAAGGTCAGCCTGCGCTCCAGCGGCGGCGAGGTCGACGTCTCGGCGATCGCCCGGACGCACGGGGGAGGGGGGCACAAGCGCGCCGCCGGCTTCTCCACGGACCTCGAGCTCGACCAGCTGGTCGGCTTCCTCTGCGCCGAGGTGAAGTCCCAGCTCGGCACCTGAGCATGCCGGCGGGAGGCGAAGGCTCGGTGCTGCTGATCGACAAGCCGGCTGGCAAGACCTCGCACGACGTGGTGCTGGCGGTGCGCCGGGAACGCGACGGCAAGGTTGGCCACGCGGGCACGCTCGATCCCTTCGCGACCGGCCTGCTCCTGGTCTTGGTCGGCAGGGCTACGCGGCTGCAACGCTTCTTCACGGCCTTGCCAAAGACGTACCGGGCTCGCGCAAAGCTGGGCTGGCGCTCGAGCACCGGCGATCCCGACGGCGAGCTGACCGAGACCGGGCGCCTGCCCGCGTCGCTGGAGCTGCCGACGGGGACCGTGCGCCAGCGGGTGCCGATGACCTCGGCGGTGCGAGTCGGCGGTGAGCGCCTTTACCGCAAGGCGCACCGGGGCGAGGTCGTGCAGACGCCAGAGCGCGACGTCGAGATCTACCGGGCCAAGCTACTGAGCAGCGAGGGCGGCGAAGCTGAATACGAGGTCGACTGCTCGGCCGGCACCTACGTCCGCACCTTGATCGAGGCGCTCGACGATGCCTACTGCGCGGCGCTGCGGCGCACCGCAATCGGACCCTTCCGCGTCGAGGAAGCGGGCAGCGAGCTCGACCTTCAGCGCGTCGCCGAGCTCATCCCCGCCATCGCGGAGGCCCTCCGATGAGCTTCCGGTGCGACTTTTGTACCCCACAGGTCCATAACTCGCACCGGAAGGGGTCGCGATGAAGAAGATGCAGGTCACATCTCTGCCCGACGCGAAAGCGCGTCCACGGCGCGTCGCGGTTGGGACTTTCGACGGCGTCCATCGCGGTCACCAGGCGGTGATCGAGGGGGCCGACACTGTCCTCACCTTCGACCCGCATCCGCTTGAGGTCCTGCACCCGGCGGCGCTGCCGAAGCTGATCATGCCTTTCGGCGTCAAGCGCGATGTGATCGAGGGGCTCGGGGTCGAGGAGCTGGTCGTGATTCCCTTCGACCGCGAGTTCTCCAAGCGCAGTGCCGAGGAATTCGTCGAGGGGGTCCTGATCGAGACGCTCGGCGCCGAGTGGGTCTCGGTGGGGGAGAACTTCCGCTTCGGGACCAAGGCCAAGGGGGACCCCGCGATGCTCGCCTCCCGGGGCGAGTTTGAGACCCGGGTGGTGCCGCTGGTCGAAATGGACGGCGAGACGATCTCCTCGACTCGGATCCGCGCCCTCGTCGCCGCGGGGGACATGGTGCGCGCCCAGCATTGCCTCGGCGCCCCGTTCATGGTCGAGGGCAAAGTCGTCAGCGGCGACCAGCGGGGTCGCGAGCTGGGTTTTCCGACCGCCAACATCGTCCCCGACGACCGTCTGGCGATCCCCGGCCACGGCGTCTACGCCGCCTTCGCCGACGGCGTCCCAGCCGCGGTCAACGTCGGCGTGCGGCCGACCGTCGAGAGCGGCCGCGGCGTGCTGATCGAGACCTACTTGATCGACCGCGAAGACGATCTCTACGGGAAGGTCCTCCGGGTCGCGTTCGTCGAGCGGCTGCGCGGCGAGAGGCGCTTCGCCAGCGTTGAGGAGCTGATCGCCCAGATGAAGATCGACGTCGAGGACGCGAAGCGCGTCTGCGCTGCATTCGAACCGTCTGGCTGAGCCTCTGTGCTAGCTTGCAGCGAGCCGTGACCCCCTGGGGCACGGTTTTTTTGAGCGAGACCAGATGAGCCTGACCAAGGAGAAAAAGAGCGAGCTAATCGGCAAGCACGGCCGTGCCGATGGCGATACCGGCTCCCCCGAGGTTCAGGTCGCCCTGCTCACCGAGCGGATCAACGAGCTCACCGAGCACCTGCGCACGCACGCCAAGGACCATCACTCGCGTCGCGGCCTACTGATGCTGGTTGGTAAGCGCCGCCGGATGCTGCGTTACCTCGAGCGCAACGACCTCGAGCGCTACCGCGCCCTGGTCGCCGACCTCGGCCTGCGTCGATGATCGAGGCGGGGCAGCCCGCGCCCGACTTCACCCTGCGCGACCAGGACGGCAAGCAGGTCTCGCTCTCGGACTTCCGCGGCGGCAGGGTCCTGCTCGTCTTCTATCCGCTCGACTTCAGCCCCGTCTGCAGCGACCAGCTTTCGATCTACCAGGAGGTCAAGCCCGAGATCGAGGCCAAGGGCGTGACCATGATCGGGATCAGCGTCGACAGCGGCTTCGCCCACAAGGCGTTCCAGGAGAAGCTCGGCATCGACACGCCGCTGCTGGCCGACTTCGAGCCCAAGGGCGAGGTCGCCCGCGCCTACGGCGCCTACATCGAGAAGATCGGCCACGCCAACCGCTCGCTGGTCCTCATCGACGAGCGGGGCGCGGTCGAGTGGACGCACGAGTCGCCGACGCCGCTGGAGATCCCCGGCGCCAACCTGATCTTCGACGCCCTCAGCTCTGGCGCCTGAGCTGACCAGCGCCGCGGTTCCGCCGGTCGGGCCGGAGGACCACCGCCGGGGAGAGGGGTCTGAGCTGATCGTCTACGCCGACCTCGGCTGCCCACACTGCGCCTCGGCTTGGCTGGAGATCTCGGCGCGCGAGGCGACCGTCGTCTTCCGTCACTTCCCAGTGGCCAGCAAGCACCCGCGGGCACCGGCTCTGCACGCGGCG
>CAZQET010000247.1:0-3793 GCA_964591825.1 uncultured Conexibacteraceae bacterium | reverse complement strand
CGAGCTGACGCTCGGCGCCCGCGTTGCGGGCGAGATCACGCTCGACGGCGAGGACATGTACGCGCGCGGAGTCGATCCTGTCAAGGTGCGCCGGCTGGTCGGCATGGTCTTCCAGCAACCCAACCCCTTCCCGACGATGTCGATCTACGACAACGTCGCCGCCGGGCTCAACCTCAACTCCGGCCGGGTCAAGAAGTCCGAGAAGGATTCGGTCGTCGAGCGCTCGCTGCGCGGCGCCCACCTCTGGGACGAGGTCAAGGACAGGCTCGACAAGCCGGGCTCGGGCCTCTCCGGCGGGCAGCAGCAGCGGCTCTGCATCGCCCGTGCGATAGCGGTCGAGCCCGAGGTGCTGCTGATGGACGAGCCCTGCTCGGCCCTCGACCCGGTAGCGACGCTGGCGATCGAGGACCTGATCGGCGAGCTGAAGAGCAAGTACACGATTGCGATCGTCACCCACAACATGCAGCAGGCCTCGCGCGCCAGCGATATCACCGCCTTCTTCAATCTCGAGGAAACCGGCAAGCCGGGACGCCTGGTCGAGATCGGCCCGACCGATGCCATCTTCACCAGCCCCTCCCAACAGGCGACGGAGGATTACGTCAGTGGGAGGTTCGGGTAGTGCCCACCGGCATCCGGGTCGAATACCAGGAGGAGCTGGAACGGCTCGAGGCGAGCGCGCTGGGCGGCCTCGACCTGGTCAGCGCCTCCCTCAGCCGCACGCTGGAGGCGATCGAGCACCAGGACGTCGAGCTGGCCCAGATCGTCGTCGCCGACGACGATCGCATCGACGGCCGCTACCTGGAGGTGCACCAGGCGCTGATCACGCTGCTCGCCACCCAGTCGCCGGTGGCCACCGACCTGCGTCTGATCTCGGCGCTCCTGCACGTGCTCAAGAACGTCGAGCGGATGGGCGATCAGTGCGTGAACATCTGCAAGATGATCCCGCTGACCGGCAACGAGCCGCCTTCGGACCGCGAGATGGTGAAGCTGATCCTGACCATGGGTGGGCAGACGAAGACGCTGATCAGCCAGGCAAAGCGGTCCTTCGAAGGGCGCGACGTCGAACTCGCTCACGACCTGGTGCGCCAGGACGACGCGGTCGACGACCTCAACCGCGAGTGCTTCCGACTTGCCCTCGAGATCGGCGACGACGCCGACAAGCGCGAGTGGGCGATGACGATGCTGCTCGCGGCGCGGGCGATCGAGCGGATCGGCGACAACGCGGTGGACATCGGCGAGCAGGTCGCCTTCGTGGTCACCGGGCTCTTCCGCGAGTTCGAGGATGCCTCGCATCCTGCGGGTTAGCCCGCGCTTGAGATCCGACGAGTCTGGGAACATCCAAGGACATTCCGTGACGCTCTGTGCCGCCATAGACATCGGTTCCAATACGACGCGAGTGTTGGTTGCCGAGCCCGTGGACGGGCAGCTGAAGAAGGTGATGGAGCAGCGGGCGTACACGAGGATCAACAAGGCGCTCGACGGCGACGGCGCGATCGTCGCCGAGAAGGTCGCCGAAGTCAGCGACGTCGTTTCGACCCAGGTGAAGCTGGCGAAAGAGCTGGGAGCCAAAGAGATCCGGGCGGTGGCGACGGCGGCCGTGCGCGACGCGTCGAACGGGGAGGAGGTGGCGGCGGCAATTGCCGCCGCCGCAGGAGTCCCGGTCGACGTGCTCAGCGACGAGGAGGAGGGAAGACTCTCCTTCATCGGCGCCACCAAGACGCTCGGTCACCCGGTCGAGGGCCGGGTTGGGGTCGTCGACGTCGGCGGCGGCTCGACTGAGGTCATCCTCGGCACCGTGCCGGGCGGCGCCGACGAGGTGCTCTCCTGGAAGGTCGGCTCGGGTGTGCTCGCCGACGAGCTGATCTCCTCCGATCCTCCCTCGGCAGCTGAGATCCGCAAGGTCCGCGATCGCATCGACGACATCTTCGCGAGGGTCGAGATCGAGCACCCGGCGCAGGCCGTCGCCGTTGGCGGCAGCGCCACCTCGCTGCGCCGCCTGGTCGGGGCGGTGCTCGAGTACGAGACGCTGGAGCGGGGCGTGCGCGTGCTCTGCGGCGATCCGGCCGCCGACGTCGCCCGCCGCTTCGAGCTCGATCCGGAACGCGTCCGCATCCTCGCCACCGGCGTGCTGCTGCTGGAGAAGCTCTCCGAGCTGCTCGGCCAGCCGTTGCAGATCGGCAAGGGCGGGCTGCGCGAGGGCGTCGTGCTGGACCTGCTCAACGGCAGCACCAACGGCTCCCGCCTGCGCCTCGTCGCCTAGCGGGGCTTGGCGAACCCGCGGGGGCGGGCTGGAGCGGGCCTTACGAGACGCGGCAAGACGCGCATCCGACATTGACCACACCTGAGGGGGGTCAATGTCGGATGCGGGGTCCCCACTGGTCTCGAGTGTGGAGTCAGAGGACCAAGGCGGTGGCCTCAGCCGCCAGGCGTGCGCGGGGTTTCGCCGCTCACTTATGGTCGCAGCGCCCCTCGTCCTCTAGCCTCCTGCCGTGGCTGGTGCGCGCAAGGTCGAGCTCGATTGCGACGGGTCTTTCGCTGAGGCGGCGACCCGCGTCGTCGCGCTACGCTCACGCGAAGTATTCGAGCGGGCCGAGGGGGTGCTCGACATCGATGACGTCGAGCGCGTGCACGACATGCGGGTGGCGACCCGGCGCCTGCGGGCGGCCCTCGAGGTCTTCGCCCCGGCATTTCCGCGCAAGCGCCACCGCAAGGCGCTGAGACGGGTCAAGGCGCTGGCCGACGCGCTCGGCGCCCGTCGCGACGCCGACGTCGAGATCGAGCTGCTCGAATGCCTCGCCGACCCCGGGTGCAACGCGTTTTCCACCCATGACATGGAATATGCGTTGCACCCAGGCGAGCGGGAGGCGCTGGCGGCTCTGATCGCGGACGTGAGGAAGCGGCAGCAGCGGGCAAACCATGCGCTGGCCCCCTACGTCAGGCCAAAGCGGCTGAAGAAGCTGCGCAAGCGGCTGAAGAGGCTTGTGAAGGCGGCGGGCACGTGAAGGCGCGGGCAGTCGAGGGGCTCGACCCCAGCGGGGCGTTGCGCCCCAACCTGGCACGGATCGTCAGCGTGCGGTTGGACGAGCTGCGCGGCTTTGCCGACGCGGCGCTGGCGCCGGACGCGAGCGAGCCCCAGCACGGCATGCGGATCGCCGCCAAGCGGCTGCGCTACCTGCTGGAGATCTTCGAGCCCTGCCTCGGTGAGGAGGCGAGCTCCGCTCGCGGTGCGGCGAAGCGGCTGCAGAGCGTGCTCGGCGACCTGCACGACTGCGATCTGATGCTGTCCAGGGTCGAGGAGATTCCGGCGGCGGCTGCGATTCTTCGCGAGCGTCGCGAGAGCCTCTTCCACGAGTTCGTCGCGCTCTGGCAGGCGGAGGCGAGCAAGGGCACCTGGGCCGCCCTCGAGCGATCCACTGATCATGCGCAAGAGTAAGCAGCGCCCCCCGTCTATAGGCTCATGCGGCGATGGAGGCGCGGAGCGTTGGGGGAGAGAGCTTGGAGCCACCCACATCGACGGAGCGAACCGTCAAAACGGCAGTTGGGGTTCTCGCCTTCCTGCAGGCTGCCTTCACCGCCTTGGGGGCGGCGAACGGCAGCCTCGGAGCGGTGGCGCTTAACCGGCATGACACGTTCAAATGGGCGTTGATTGCCATTACCGTTGGTTTTCTCGTGACGCTGCTCGGCCTTCTTGCGAGGGGTCGAACCGGATCGAGAAAGAGTCGAATCTGGTCGATGATCGTGAGCGTCGCCGTCGGATTGGGCCTGATCCTACTCGTCAGTGGCGTTGGCCTGA
>CAZQET010000246.1:0-2232 GCA_964591825.1 uncultured Conexibacteraceae bacterium | reverse complement strand
CCTTGGCCCGCTCGATCCGCCGCGTCATCAGATAGCCGTAGGGCGTCTCCCCGTACGCGGCCCGGAACTGCCGCGAGAAGTGCGCCGTCGACATCAGCGCCGCGCGGGCGAGCGCCGCAACCGCGAGCGGCCGCGCGTACTCCCGATCCATCAGGTCGCGAGCACGGCGCAGGTGCGCGAGGTTCTCGAGCTCCTCAGCAGTCACCGCGCGAGCGTAGCGACTCCCTGGTGCCGCCGCGAAAAAAGGAAAGAGGACCTCTCACTCTTTCCACTGTCACTTTACAGCACACCCTGGCCTTGAAACAAGGCCAGGGTCACCTGTATAAACGCCCGCCGCGCGAATCAGAACTACGGAGGTGCGAATAGCGATGAGTGTGACTTCGACTGAATATGCAGTGGTGATCGTCGGAGGCGGCCCTACCGGAATGATGCTGGCGGCCGAGTTGACCCTGGCGGGCGTCGATGCTGCCATCATCGAGCGGCGCCCTGGGCAGGACCTGGCCGGCTCGCGGGCGGGCGGCCTGCATTCCCGCACCCTCGAGGTCTTCGACCAACGTGGAATCGCCGATCGCTTCCTCGCTCGGGGGAAAGCGATGCAGGTCGGGTCCTTCTCGATGGTCCCGTTGGACATAAGTGACTTTCCCACGCGTTACAACCATGGACTCGCGCTATGGCAGAACCGCATCGAGGAGATCCTGGCCGGCTGGGTCGACGAGCTGGCGGTGCCGATCCATCGCGGACGGGAGGTGACCGGCTTTACGCAGGACGACGCCGGCGTCGACGTCGAGATCTCCGACGGCTCGCCGCTGCGAGCGGAATACCTCGTCGGCTGCGACGGTGGCCGCAGCCTGGTCCGCAAGACCGCGGGCATCGATTTCCCCGGTTGGGATCCGTCGGTCAGCTCCCTGATCGCCGAGGTCCAGATGAGCGAGGAGCCGGAGCTGGGCATCCGCCGCGATGACAAGGGGCAGCACGGCATGGGCAGGCTCGACGATGGGCAGATACGGGTCGTGGTCCGCGAACAGCACAGCGAGCAGGCCGGTGAGCCGACCCTGCGGGATCTGAGCCGGGCGCTCGTCGCAGTGTGGGGAACCGACTTCGGAGCGCACAGCCCAACCTGGATCTCCCGCTTCACGGACATGACCCGGCAGGCGGCGTCCTACAGACAGGGACGCGTGCTGCTGGCAGGCGACGCTGCGCATGTGCACTATCCAATCGGCGGGCAGGGGCTCAACATCGGTGTGCAGGACGCGGTGAATCTGGGGTGGAAGCTGGCTCAGGTGGCTCGCGGTACGTCGCCCGAAAGCCTGCTTGACACCTACCACGCCGAGCGCCACCCCATCGGCGCGCGTGTGCTGCAGAACACCATGGCGCAGACCGCGCTCGCCCGCTCCGATCCGCGCATCGACGCCTTGCGCGACACCATGTCCGAGCTGGTGGGCATGGACGAGCCTCGCAAGCGCGTTGCCGCGATGATCTCCGGCCTCGACGTCCACTACGACCTCGGCGAGGGGCACCCGCTGCTCGGACGCCGCATGCCCGACCTCGACCTGGTTACGACCAAAGGCCCACTGCGTGTCTTTGCCCTCCTGCACGACGCCCGAGCCGTGCTGCTCAATCTCGGCGATCCAGGTGCACTCGATATCGGCCCATGGACGGACCGCGTCCAGTCGATCGATGCTCAATACGACGGCGCCTGGGAGCTCCCGGCGCTCGGCCCCGTCCCCGCTCCCGCCGCCGTCCTGATCCGCCCCGACGGACATGTCGCCTGGGTGGGAGACGGCACGGACGAGGGACTGGCCGACGCCCTGACGACTTGGTTCGGCCCGCAAAACGAAGAAAATTCTCCACGCGTCTGCAATTACCGTCCATAGGACGTGTCAGAGCAGACGCGTCAGCCGCCAGAGAGCGTTTGGTGAGTCGAGTCGACGGTGCCTGACTGCAGGTAGGCGGTCTCGCGGTACACGGTGCCAGGGGGGATCCCTGGGAATTCCGCTGCCTTCGGGTGGGCGATCACTTCGGCCTCGGCAAGGATCTTGGAGGTCTGCGGATCGAAGATGAGCTCGCGGCGGAACCCGGAGCTTTCGCCCTCCGGGCTCCACGCGATTGCATCGCCACGGCGCCCGACGACGTCGGCCACGTGGCGCTCGAGCTCGATGCCGGGTATTTCAACCAGGGCATTGAGGGCAGCTGCCCGCAGCGCGGGGCTGGTGATCGGTTCGCTGAGGATTT
>CAZQET010000245.1:0-2375 GCA_964591825.1 uncultured Conexibacteraceae bacterium | reverse complement strand
CGCCGGCATGATCGGCAGCGCTGTGCTGCCAGCCCCGCTCGCCCGGCGGGGCGCCGAGCGAGCCTTCATGCGCGTGGCGATTCTCGTCACCGCCGCCGGCTGCGTCGCCCTCGCCGCGATTCCCTCGCTCGGTGCGCGCGCCGTGGTCCTCGCGGCGATGGGCTTCGTGTTGCTGCCGGCGCTGCCGGTGATCATCTCGCTCGCCGAGCGCCTCGCGGGCCGTGCCGCCGGCACCGCCGGCGCGATCGTCTGGATGTCCGGCAACCTCGGCGGTCTCGTCCTAGCCCTGATCGTGCAGGGCCTCGTGCACGATGCCGTCGCGGCCTTCGCGGCGATGGCGGCGGCCATTCTCCTCGGGCTGCCCTTCGCCTCCCGCTTCCCCTCCACGACGAGCCTCGCGCGCTCAGCAGCCCCCATGCCCCGTTAGACTCAGCCGCGAGCGAGTCCGAACCGCCTCCCCATGCCGTTCGAGCTCCCTGGCGAGGTAGCTCAGTTGGTAGAGCACACGACTGAAAAGACTGAGGCGGGCCGGCGACTTGTCGAGCTGAGCCCGGCACTCACCGCTGCGGCGCTCTCCCACCTTGATCGGCTGCGGGCGCAGGGCCGGCCGAGCGGTCCCGACGCTCACCTGGTCCCGGGGTTGCGCGACGGGCGCCTCTCGCGCCGGCGGGTCGGGCAGATCCTCGCCGAGGCGGCGCGTCTCGCCAGCGAGCGCTTGGCGGCCAGGGGCATGGCGCCGCTGCCCCACACCACCCCTCACACTCTGCGCCGCACCTACATCTCGATCGCGCTGATCGCCAACCAGTTCGATCTCAAGTTCGTGATGGCCCAGGTCGGCCACGCTGACTCCTCGATGACGATGGACGTCTACGCGCAGCTCGAGCAGCGCGCCAAGCGCTCACACGGGACGAACTTTGACCGCCTGCTCGCCGAAGCGCGCGAGCGGGTCGCGGCGCTGCCGCTTCGCTCCGCGTCGACTCCCTCCGAGGAGTCGATATGATGTCTTCATATGAGTCGCCTGCTTTCAGTTTCCCTTCCCGACGACCTCGCTGAGGAGACCGAGGCCCTTGCCCGCAGCGTGGGCAAGACCAAGAGCGAGGTCGTCCGTGACGCGCTGCGCCGCCAGCTGCAGGTGACGCGCCTTTCGGGTCTTCAGCGCTACGGTCGCGAGCGCGCCGAGAAGCTCGGGATCGGGCCCGAGGACACCGAGGCTGTGGTCGACGAGCTGCGATCGCGGCGGCGCTGAGCCTGCGGGCGGGTCTCGACACCAACGTCCTGGTCTCCGCCTTCATTGCAGCGGGACCGCCGAGCAGGCTTCTCGAGGAAGCGATCGACGGTCGCTTCGAGCTGGTCCTCTTCGACCCGGTGGTAGTCGAGCTGGAGCGCATCCTCACCGAAAAGCTCGACTTCGAGCCGCAGCGGTGGGGCGAGGCCGAGGCACTGCTCAGAGAGCTCGGGGTGCAGGCGGTCAGGGCCCCCGCCGGTACCCCGGAGCCGGTGACCGGAGACCCCGCCGACGACCTTATCCTCGCCTGCGCGATCGAGGCCGGGGTCGAGGTCTTGGCCTCAGGCGATCGGAAGCACCTGCTTCCCGTTGGCGAGCGCGGCGGCGTACGGATTCTCACCCCGCAGGCCCTGCTCGCCGAGCTGCGAGGTGAGTGAGTTGGTGGCGATGGTGTTAGCGAACGCCCCCACGAACCTGTCCGTCGGGGAGATCGGTACGGGTCGCAACCTACCCGGTCTTCCATGATGGAGTGAACCCAACGAAGATGGCCTCTGGGCTAGGATTGCGATCGCTGAGACTCGCCGCTCATGGCGTGGTTTCTGTCCCCTGGCGAGGTAGCTCAGTTGGTAGAGCACGCGACTGAAAATCGCGGTGTCGCCGGTTCAAGTCCGGCCCTCGCCATAGAAATACCTGCAAAACAGCTACTTTTCTGTCAGTGGACCTATGAATGATTGGGTCACGTTTGGTTCACATCGACAATCTCGACTCAATGTTCGGCGGCGTCCGACCCGGAATCCCGGGTCTTCGCCAGTACCTCCTCGGCTGAGTGGTCCTTTCCGAAGAGGCGTTTCGCCTGCTCGGCCCCCGCCTCTGCGAAGCGCTGCTCGAAATGCTCCGCGCCTGGGGCGCGACCCCCGCCGTGCTCGATCAGGTAGTTCTTGAAGGAGTGCGGCGCCGAAGCGGGGTCCGACTTCCAGCCTGAGATCAGAGCGAGAAAGCCCTCGCCCCGTTCCATGAACCCCTCGCAGAAGAAGAGCTCCTCGGCCGAGACGATCGCAAGCGGCGCGACCTTCTCGCCCCGGAGGTGCCCCGCGGCAAGAAGTCGCTCGGTGATTGCCCGGTCGATCTCATCGCGGACGGGGAAGGCGTG
>CAZQET010000244.1:0-3397 GCA_964591825.1 uncultured Conexibacteraceae bacterium | reverse complement strand
GCCGGGCTAGGGCAGGAAGCCTTCGAGGAATTCCTGGGCGGGGCCGAGCACGCCTTGCACCTCGTTGAGTAGGGATTCGGCGTTGTTGAGCAGTTTGATTGCTTCATCGAGCGGGATGCCCTTCAGCGTTTCGCGCAGGGGGCCGGCCAGCACCGGGCTCAGCGCCCCGGCTTCTTCGGCGTCGTCGACGGCGCGCAGGAGGCCGGCGCGCACCGCCCGCGCGATCTGAGCTTCGCTCAGGTGGTAGCGGTCGGCGAAGCGTTCGCGAGCGCTCGAGGAGGCCAGCGCCTGGGCCAGTTCCTCACGGCTGACGCCGAGCTTGCAGGCGGCCCCGTCGAGCGCCGAGAGCGTGAACTGCTCGGCGATCTGCTGCAGCCCTTCGGGGTTGTGCCAGGCCCGGTGCTTGCAGGGATCCTGGGTCTTCTCCGGCGCGTAGGAAGAACCGCCGGCGGCAAAATAGGCGCCGACGAGCGCCACCGAGGCGACGACCGAGGCGACGACGAGCAGCTGAGCGCGACCTCGCTCGCTCACAGGATCACCTCAGGTTCGCACCCCAATCGCCACGGACCCGAGCACCCGGAGATCACCGTGACGATCGGGGCGCTCACAGATCCACCCTCCGGGCAAAGGCGATCGGGGCGAGTGAGAGCAGGCCGATCAGGGCGGCGATGCCGAACGACGCGCTGAAGGCGTGGGTGGCGCCGCGATCGAGCTGGTCCTGAAGTTCTTCGCGCAGCTGGACGACCTGTTCTCGTTCGCCCTGATCTTCGGGCAGCGGTTCGAAGGCCGGTCCGATCGTCGGCACCTTGCCTTTCTCTTCTTCGAGGCGGTTCTCGATCTTCCCGGCCAGATCGAGCTTGAGCAGCGGCGGCGCGGGCGAGTCGAGGATCACTGCGGTGCCGGCGTCGATCGCGTCGCGGCGCTGTTCGGCGATGTCGTGTGTGAAGATCGGCGTCACCGCCAGCAGGCCGATGACGACGCCGGCGTGGCGAGCTGAGATCGTCCAGCCGCCGTGGATCGCCTGCGGCGCACGGCCGCCGAGAGCCGTCTCGGTCAGCGCCGAGAGCACCAGGGCGAGCCCAATCCCGATCATCACCTGGGGCGGCAGGGTGAGGACGACAAGCGCCTTCGGCAGCAGCGCGAGGCCGCCGAGCCCCCCGGAGACGAGGATCGCCCCAGCCGCCGCGCGCGCCCGAGCGCTCTCCACCCAGGTCCCGATGCGGGCGCCGAGCAGCGCCGAGAGCGGCATCACGCTGACCACGATCGCGGCCCCGATCGGACTGAGCCGCCAGCCTTCGATCAGCAGCAGGACGAGCAGAAAGAGGGCGCCGGCGATCGCCGCGGAGACCATCGCCAGGGCGAGATTGGCGAGTAGGTGCGGACGCCCCGTGGCGCGCAGCTCAGTCGAGATCAGGCCGGTCGCCGCCTCGTGGCGGGCAACCGCGAAGATCGGAACGGCGGCGGCAAGGGCAATCGGGACCTGGATTGCGAAGATCGACTGCCAGGAGACGAGCTCGGTGAGCAGGCCACCGATCGCCGGACCGAGCGCGGCCCCCGTCGCCCCCGCTGCCGCCCAGAGCGCCGCCGCCCGCCGCTCGGAGCCCACCGTCGCCGGCATCAGCTCGAGCACCGCGGTGACCGCCGCGGCACCGCCCAGCGCCTGCACGCAGCGCGCCGCGATCAGCGTGCTGAGGTGGGTGGAGAGCGCGCAGGCGAGGCTGGCGCCGGCGAAGACGGCAAGTCCAACCGCCGCCGCCCGGCCCGGCCCCACCCGTCGCGCCAGGTAGGCGGCGGGCACAGCCGCCAGCGCCATCACCAGGTTGAAGGAGATCAGGACCCAGGTGACGGCGGCGACGCTGGTATCGAGCTCCCGGTAGATCTGCGGCAGGGCGAGGACAACGACCGAGGAATCGGCAAGGACGAGGCCGACGGCGAGCGCCAGCGCGGCAATACGGGGCCTCGGCGCCTCGCTCACCGGTAGCCCAGCTCTTTCGGGTACTTGTCGCGGTAGGCGCGCTGCTTGTCGAGCACCTCTTCGACGTAGGCGCGCGTTTCAGGGAAGGGAATCCCCTCCACGGTGAGGTCGCTGCCGCCCCACCTGTCGACGTTGCCGGGACCGGCGTTGTAGGCGGCCAGCGCGGCGACCACGTCGCCTTCGTAGCGGTCGAGCAGTTCGCGCAAGAGGTAGGTGCCGTAGCGGATGTTGATTTCGGGATCGCCGAGGTCCTTGAGCTTGAAGGTCGTGCCGCCGCTGTGGCGCTCGATTTCGTTGGCGGCTTCCGGAGTGATCTGCATCAGGCCGCGGGCGCCGGCGCTCGATTCGCGGTCGCTGAACTTCGACTCCGAGTAGATCACCGCCGCGATCAGGGCCGCGTCGACCCCCTTTTCCCGTGACTGCTGACGGATGATGTCCTCGTGTTTGAGCGGCAGGGTCAACTCCTGGATCCCACGTTCGACGACCCCCACCACTCCCAGCAGCACGCCCGCGACGATACCCGCGCTGACCACCGCGGCGCCAATCGCAAGACGACGCCTTCTCCGTTTCCTAACCGAGCGGTTTGCGGCCGGGCTCATCCATTCAGCTTCGCGATGAGAGCGGACAGGCGCCGTTCGAGATCCTCAAGGGTGCCGTCGTTCTCGATCACGTGCTCGGCTCGCGCCGCCTTCTCCAGCTGGGCCAGCTGGCGCGCCTCGCGCTCGCCGACCAGGGCGTGACCGCGAGCCTCGGCACGCCCGCGCCGCACCTCATCGGAGGTGACGATCGCAACGGTGGTGTCGAAGACGGACTCCATCTCGGACTCGAACAGCAACGGCACCTCGACCACCGCGACCCGCACCCCCTCGTCGAGGGAGGCGAGCCAACCGCCGATCCTCTCCCCCACCAGCGGGTGGACCTGCGACTCGAGCCATTTCAGCTGCTCTGGGTCCGCAAACACGATCTCGCCGACCTTGGTGCGGTCGACCGCTCCGCCGGACGCGACCTCCTCGCCCCACCGCGCCCTCAGCCTGCCGAGCAGCGGTTCGGAGTCCAACAGCTCATGAACCACGGCGTCGCTGGAGACGGTCGCCGCCCCGAGCCGCCCAAACGCGGCAAGGGCCTCCGACTTCCCGGCAGCGATTCCACCGGTAAGCCCGATCGTCAGCGGCACGACGACTAAGGCTGGGAGGATGCCTCAGCGGGCGACTCGGCCTCGGAGGGCTCAACCCCAGCGGGCGACTGATCCGCGCCGGACTCCTCTTCAGCGGCCTCGCCGGTGTCATCCGGAGAATCCGGCAGCTCCTCCACCGATTCCCCCTCCTGCTCAGCCTCTTCAGCCTCCTCCGGCGTCTCGGCGACCGGAGCCTCGGCCTCTGCGACAGGAGTCTCCACGGCCTCAGGAGCCGGGACCTCCTCGGC
>CAZQET010000243.1:0-1777 GCA_964591825.1 uncultured Conexibacteraceae bacterium | reverse complement strand
GAGGCGGCCGTCGCCGCGCAGGCGCGCCGCGAGCGCGGCGTGCCGCCGCGGCGAGGCGACCGGGATGGCGGCCGCGAACGGCACGTAGCGGTCGCGCAGCGGAACCTCCAGCCGCTGCGCCAGCTCGCGCTCCTCGACCGTCAGCGGCGTGCCGTCGACGATTCGCTCGACCAGCTCGCGCGCGCCGCGCTCCTCCTCGGAGACGAGTCGCTCGCGCTCGGCGAGGTAGGCCTGCGTCACGACCTCCGACAGCAGGTCGAGGTAGAGCATCAGCAGCTCGGCCGCGTCGAGCAGGACGTGCTGCTCCTGCGGTCCCGCGTGCCGGCGCAGGATCTGCCAGCCGAGCCGGCCGGCGATGCGGTAGGCGTGCAGCAGGTCCTCGAGCGGGACGCCCGCGTCGGCGCGGGCGCGGACCGACTCGCGCAGCTCGTCGAGCGCGGCGGGGGCGAGCTCGCCGCCGGACGCCACCCATTGTTGCCATATGCGGAGGTTGCGCGTGCACGTGTCGAGCACGCCGGTCTCGGAGACCTCCTCGGAGAGGCGCTCGTAGCTCGCGACCTGCTTGCGCATCTCGGCGAGCATCTCGTGCGCCGCCGCGGCGCGGCTGATGCGCGCGACGAGGTCGGCGACCTGGCGATGGCTGGCGAAGCGCGGATGGCGATCAGGCCACTGGGTCACCATACATCAGCAGATGACACAAGAGGCGGTGTCATGATCGTGCGTCTGCACGACGACATGCGGCGCCGCGGCGGCTAGGTTCGTCCACCGCACGTGTGAAACGACGAAGGGGGGGAGACACACGATGCGCAAGACCCTGCTCGCGGTCGTGCTCGCGGTCGTGGCACTGCTCGCGCCGGCCGCCGCCAGCGCCGTCGCGCACACGCCGATCCTGTTCGTCCACGGATGGTCCGAGAGCGAATCGCTCTGGACGACGATGATCAGGAACTTCGAAAGAGAAGGCTGGAGGAGAGAAGAGCTGAACAACTGGAGGTACAACACCAGGCAGTCGAACGTCACGACGGCGAGCGAAGTCAAGACGAAGGTCGAAGAAATCCTCAGAAGGACGGGCGCGACGAGGATCGACCTGATCACCCACTCGATGGGCGGCCTCAATACCCGCTACTACATCAAGAACCTCGGGGGGACCGAAAAGGTCGAAAAGTGGGTCTCGCTCGGCGGCCCCAACCACGGCACCACGATCGCGAACCTCTGCGGCGAAACGTCGTGCGTCGAGATGCGGATCGGATCGACGTTCCTGACGGCGCTGAACGAAGGCGACGAGACGCCGGGCTCCGTCAGCTACGCGACCTGGTGGTCAAGCTGCGACGAATTCATCAACCCGCACGAATCGGTGCTCCTCAGCGGGGCGACGAACAACGAAGCGGGCTGCGTCACGCACGTCGGGCTGACGACGAACGAAAGAGTGTTCGCCGGCGTCCGCGAATTCGTCAGATAGCGCTCGACTCCCGGACGGGGGGACGGGAGGCCAGGGCCGGGCGCGAGAGAAGCGCGCCCGGCCCGCCCTCCGGCCTGCGCCGCCTCGCACGCCGCCGATCGCCGCCGCGGGCTGTGCTCGCGGGAGGGCTACGCTGCCTCGCGCACGACCCGCACGCCGCGACCGGGCACGATCGTGACGCCGGTCGCGCGGACCGGCTCGGGCCGGCGCCCGGCGAGCTGCAGCGGGGTGCGGGCGAGCACGCGCAGGATCGTCGCCATCTCGAACTGCGCGAAGCTCGCGCCGATGCAGCGCCGCACGCCGCCGCCGAACGGCAGCCAG
>CAZQET010000242.1:0-5048 GCA_964591825.1 uncultured Conexibacteraceae bacterium | reverse complement strand
CTCCTCAGCGGCCATGGGCTCTCGCCCGACTAGGGTTCTCTCGGTGTCGGAGCGACCCGAGGTCAGCCTGCGGCGGTTCGAGCGCGGCGACGCAGCCGCCGTCCACCGCTGGTTCAACAACCCGGAGGCGACGCGGACGCTGATGGAGCAGCGGGACTCGTTCTCCATGGAGGAGGCCGAAGCCTGGGTCGGGCGGGCGATCGACGACTCGGGTGAGGACCGCAAGTACGCGATCGTGGTCGAGGGATACGACGAGCCGGTCGGCTTCACGGCGCTCTACGGGCTCTTTCGGCAGACGGCGCCGGAGCTCGGCGCTCTGATTGGCGACGACGTGCGCGGCAAGGGAGTCGGCCGCCGCGCCGAGGCGCTGACCCTGGCCAGGGCCTTCGACGAGTTCGGCGCGCATCGCGTCTACGGGCGCATCCCGGCCCGCAACGAGGTTGCCAAGAAGACGGTCGCAGGCCTCGGCTGGAAGCACGAGGGGACGATGCGCGCCCACCTGCGCCGCGACGGCGCTCCTCCCGATGACTGCGAGGTCTGGGGCGTGCTGCCCGACGAGTTCCGCGCCGCCGCCGCGGACCTTCTGCCGGAGCAGAGAGCGGAGCGAGCACCCTCCTCCGACCCTTCGTGAGCGGGACGAAGGCCGATCTTCCGTGAGCGCTGTCGCTGAGTTGATCGAGGACGGCGGCAAGGCTGCCTCAGGAGAGGAGTTCTTTCGTTCACCCCCTTTTCTCGTCGCCGAAGGCGTTACTCACTCGCTGCGCATCTCCGACGTCGACGACGAGCTGTTCGCCCCGCTGATCGTGCGGGACATCGGCGCGGGTCCCGAGCGCGACGCGACTTCCCCCTACGGCTACCCGGGAATTGTGCGCGCATCCGACATTGACCCCACTCTGGTGGGGTCAATGTCGGATGCGCGTCTCAACTCGGACGCTGTCGACTTCTCGGCGACCGGACTCGTCTCGATCTTTATCCGCCATACGCTTGCCGATCCCCCCCTCGTCGGCGCCCGCGAGCGCAACGTCGTGCAGATTGCCGATCCGGCCCTGCCGCCCAAGACCCGCGGCAGCGACCGCAATCGGATCAACAAGAACCTGCGACGAGGATATGAGCTGAGTCTCCTTCCCGGTCCGAAGACAGGGCCCGCCGACCGAGCCGGCTTCCTATCCGCCTATGAGCAAACCATGCGGCGCACCGCGGCCGCCGAGCGCTATTTCTTCGGGGCCGCCTATTTCGATCGCCTGCTCGAATCGCCGCGCACCTGGCTGGCGCTCGCCCGCGCACCCGATGGCACGATTGCCGCCGCTTCACTCGCCGTCGTCAGCGATGGCTACCTGCACTACTACCTGAGCGGCAGTGCCGACGCTCAGCTGCGCGACTCGCCGATGAAGAACGTCGTCGCCCGCCTGGTCGAGCTCTCCGCCGAGCTCGGCCTGCCGCTCAACCTCGGCGGTGGCCTCGCGCGCGGCGATGCCCTCGAGGAGTTCAAGCGCGGCTTCGCCAATCGCGAGCTGGCCTGGCGCAGCTCGGAGATCGTCGCCGACCGTGCCGCCTACGAGCGGCTCGCCGCCGACAGTGAAGACGCCGGCTTCTTTCCCGCCTACCGCGCTCCGGCGCGCAGCTAGCCGACGTTCGGTTCGGCAGCCGTCGGCCCGGTGAAGGGGAAGCTCGTCGCACCCTCGCGGCCGTGCCCCCAGCGCTGCTTGGCGAAGTCGCGCAGGGCGTCGAGCGTGATCCCGCCCTTGTATTCGTTGCAGCCGATCAGATCGCGCCATCCCGTCGCAGCCACCGCGTAGGGCATGTTGGTGTTGGGGAAGAGCAGCGAGCCGCCGTACATCGTGTCGTACATGCCGATCATTTCCAGCTGGTCGCTTTCGGGCAGGTTGGGCGAGTACTGGAACTCGATCCGGCCGTGCTCGAGCGAGTGCACGAAGTCGATTTCCTGTGGCATTTCCTTGTAGGCGCCGTCGGCCTGCTGGTACGGCGGTTCGACGTGGTTGCCGGAGGTGGGCGGGTTGGTTTCGTATTCGGGCGTCGGCGCCGTCGGCGGGATGTGTTCGTGACCCTCTTCTTTGAGGTCGAGCCGCAGGTCGCAGTGCGCCTTCTTCGCTGCCACCTGCAGGTTGGTGACCTTGACCGGCGGCGGGGTCGTGCCGCTGCGGGTGTCCGGCTGCACGCCGTTGGTCGAGCCGGACTGCTGGGCGATGTGCGCATCGCCGCTGTCGTTCTTGCTGGCCGCGGAGACGATCACCGCGACGATCCCGGCGACGACCACGAGCCCGACCACGGCGGCGGCGCCGTAGCCGATCATCAGCCGGCGCTTCTCAGAGCCGGTCTGTTTCTTTTCGCGCTCCAGCCTGGCTTGGCGGAGTCGCTCCCTCTCTTCCTCCCTGCGGTTCGCCATCCGATAGCCAGTTTACTCAGAGCGTCTGGGCCAGGTCGGCGCTGCCGCCGAGGCCCCGCTTCCAGGGCAGCGCCGCGCGCAGCGAGCCCAGCACGGCACGGGTCGCCGGCGCCCGGTTGAGGGCGTAGAAGTGGACCCCCGGCGCTCCGGCGAGCAGCAGCTCGGCGCACTGCTGGGCCGCGTAGGCAACCCCCAGCTCGAACTCGGCCCGCTCGTCGCCCGCCGCTGCAAACGCCGCCTCGAGGCGCGGCGGGATCGAGGCGTCGCAGAGCTCGCAGATCCGTTTCGTCTGGGCAAAGCTGGCGACCGGAATCACGCCGGCGAGGATCGGGACCTCGATCCCGACCCCGCGCGCCGCGGCGACGAAATCGAAGTAGACCTGATTGTCGAAGAAGAGCTGCGTGATCAAGAACGAGGCGCCGGCCTCGACCTTGGTCTTCAGGTAGGCGAGGTCGGTCTCCAGGTCCGGCGCCTCGGGGTGAACCTCGGGGAAGCAGGCGCCGCCCACCGTGAAGTCCCAGCGCGAGCCGATGAAGGCGGCGAGCTCAGCCGCGCTTCCCAGCCCACCGTCCGGCTGGACGAAATCCGCTTGCCCGCGGGGCGGGTCGCCGCGCAGGGCGAAGACGTTCTCGATTCCGGCCTCGGCAATCCGGTCCAGGGTCTCCGCCAACCCGTCGGCCGTCTCGCCAACGCAGCTGAGGTGGGCCATCGTCTCGAAGCCGAGGCTCTTCAGCTCGCGGGTGATCTCGACCGTGCCCTCGCGGGTGGAGCCGCCGGCGCCGTAGGTGACCGAGACGAAATCGGGCTCGAGCTCGCGCAGCGAGAGCGCCGTCGCGAACAGCTCCTCACGAGCCACCTCCGTCTTCGGCGGGAAGAGCTCGACCGAGAAGGTCGGCCCCTGTCGCTCGATGATCTGGTCGATGCGCATCCACTGAGAGTATCGGCGGCTCTGGGCTGGCGGGTTCGGTGCCCCTCCCCCGAAAGCTCTGGGACCACGCTCCGCACCCAGTCGCGGATCAGCTGCGCGACGGCTTTCGGGGGAGGGGCACCGAACCCGCCCCCACGCGCACGCGGAACTCTTCCTGGATGTCCTCCAGTCGCTTGCCCTTGGTCTCGGGCACGAGCTTCCAGCAGAAGGCGAGGGTGAAGAGGCCGATGACGCCATAGAGCCAGAAGGCGCCGGACCGGCCCAGCGCTTCGATCAGCAGCAGGAAGGTGAGCGAGACGATGAAGTTGAAGGTCCAGTTCGCCATCGTCCCCAGTCCGGCGGCCTTGCTGCGCACGTCGAGCGGGTAGATCTCGGCGTTGAGCAGCCAGAAGATCGGGCCGAGGCTGATCGCGAAGGAGGCGACGTAGGCCATCAGGCTGACGATCGCGACGACCGAGGAGACGGTGCCGCCCCCGCCGCCGACAAAGGCGGCTCCGAGCGCGAAGAGCGAGACGACCATCCCGGAGACCCCGACCATCAGCAGCGTTCGCCGTCCGGCCCGATCGAGCAGACGCAGTGCCACCACGGTCATGCCGACGTTGATCACGCCGACCCCGACCGCTGCCAGGATCGAGCCGGCCGAGGAGTTGACCCCGGTGAATTCGACGATCGTCGGCGCGTAGTAGATGACCGTGTTGATGCCGGTGACCTGCTGCAGGATCGCCAGCCCGACCCCGACCACGAGCGCCGCGCGCACCACTGGGTCCAGCAGCTCCCTCCAGGCACCCGGTTTCTCGTCGAGGCTCTCCTTGATCTCCTCCAGCTCGCGGTCGATCGTGTCCGGGTCGTCGACCCGGATCTTCGCCAGCGTCGCCCGCGCGGCGAAGTCGTCGCCGGTCATCACCAGCCAACGCGGGCTCTGCGGCATGCGCAGCATCCCGAAGGCGAGTGCCAGGGCCGGCACGCAGCCGAGGCCGAGCATCCAGCGCCAGCCTTCGATCCCGTCGAAGGCGAGCCCCACCAGGTAGGCGACGAGGATGCCGATCGTCACCGCCAGCTGGAAGAAGCTGACCAGGCGGCCACGACTCTCCGGCGGTGCCACCTCGGAGATGTAGACCGGAGCCGCGGCGGAGGCGAGGCCGATCGCGACACCGATCACGATGCGGGCGAGGACCAGCACCTCGACGCCCGGCGCCGCCGCGCTGGCCAGGGCGCCGAGGATGAAGACCGCGGCGGCGAGCAGGATCATCAGCCGCCGCCCGTAGCGGTCCGCTGCCGGGCCGGCGATCCCGGCGCCGATGACTGCCCCGATCGGCACCGCGGCGACGACCAGGCCCTGGGCGAAGCTGCCGAGATCGAAGTCGCCCTTGATGAAGAGCAGGGCGCCGGCAATCACGCCCGTGTCGTAGCCGAAGAGCAGCCCGCCGAGCCCGGCGATCGCCGCCGTCAAGACGACGTTGCGACGGGCTCTCCTCCGCGACGCCTCGAGGCCTTCGCTCATCCCCGACAGACCGTATTCGCCCCCTCGGACGCGGGCAATTCTCGGAGTTTGCGGGAACGTTTTCGTCGCTCCCCTAGCGCTCGTCGAGGGCTCGCGCTAAGTTCGAAATGCGACTGGGAGAGATGGGGTCCGCGGAAGCCCAACGGACGGCGTCTCGAAGGTGGCGCGACGAGCTTCAACGCGTGAAGGCTACGCGCGGGGCAGGCAACCGAGCG
>CAZQET010000241.1:0-2484 GCA_964591825.1 uncultured Conexibacteraceae bacterium | reverse complement strand
CATCGGGTTTCTTTCCTCTCGATTCGAATTACGGTGTTCGATGCCGCCGCGGCTCGACTCGTTCTCGGAGCAAGGCGGCGGTGGCATCGCTACGAGTCAACCACATGGAACCGCCGAGTCAAGAAATGGGGCGACGTGTTTTCTATCTCCCTGCCCTCGTACTGCGAGTGCCGGACAAAGCCCGGCACTCGCAGTCCTCAATATTGCCCTTCGGAAAGGAACTCAACTCATGCGCATTCGCGCTGGTGTACCCCGCCTACCACCTTCTCGGTGCAACCCGTGACGGCGAAGACGCCGGAGCCGGTCGCCACCGGCTGGGTCGGAGGCTTGAACCGGAGTTCAGTGCCGGAAGGCCAGGCGCCTTCCGCTTCTCCGAGCCTGTAGATGCCAGCGATTTCCGCTTCCGGTGGGAAAAAGCCGTCGTAGTACACACACAGCTCACCGGGGGCAGCCTTCGGCGGCTTTCTTTCCGTTTCCAGTTCCGTAGCCGAGGTCGGACAGGGACCGCCTGACTGGAAGGCCCCGCCCCCTTCTGGTTCTCCGAAGTGAACGTGTGCTGCCTTGAGGGCGAACGGAAAGGGGATCGAGAAGGAGAGCGGCACGCGAATGCCTTCCGTATCGGCTTCGG
Organism: uncultured Conexibacteraceae bacterium; assembly: GCA_964591825.1. Lineage (GTDB taxonomy): Bacteria > Actinomycetota > Thermoleophilia > Solirubrobacterales > 70-9 > VRUE01. Next base: position 1,856 of record CAZQET010000241.1, on the reverse strand, counting down.
TTCCGTTGAAGGACCAGAAGCCCGTCTCGGTCGCCCCCGGGGGCAGGGTGCCGCCGGCGGTCCAAGGCGAGCCTTCACCACCGTTGCACACGACGTGCGGTTCACCGCTGCCTTCCACTTCGTATTCGACGCCGCCGGCACCTTCACATGGCCCGGTTGGTTCGCTTTCCTCGAACGCCGATCCTTCGGGGCTCTTGCCGTCTTCACCTGGCAGGCCCTGAATTCCCTGTTTTCCTTCTGCGCCCTTTCCTCCTTCGGCGCCCTTGGGGCCGGTGGGCCCCTGTAGCCCCTGCGCCCCCGGGGGGCCGGCTTTGGCGTTGGCTTTGATCAGGTTAATTGCTTGGGTCTTAGTGATGTACTGGCTTTTCTTCTTCGTCTTGGCGCTGGTCAGGGGCCCACCCCCGGTTGCGGCCAAGGCCCCACCGCCCAAAGCGGCGACGAGGGCGATGACCGCCACGACAAGACCGGCTGTCCCGATCTGCTCGCGGATCCTGTTCAACATCGTGCTGGCTCTCCTCTCCTCTTGTTTTCCACTCGAGTACACCGCGATCCCACTCGCGGCCTACCGCCTTGCTCCGAGGTAATCAGCGGTCGAGAGGAGGCGCCGCCGCTGACTGCGGCCGCGAAAGTCACGCTCCCCTGCTCCCTCCACATTTGAGTAACCCCGATTCCCACTTAGAGACCTAAAGCGTCTCCAATGATTTGCATAGTCGTACCAAAATCACACGGCCTTCGCAAGGTTCGTCGAGTGTCCGGTTTTCGCCAGGCACGCCTCCGCCTCGGTTTCAACCGCGGTCGCCACTCGCTCGGACCTCGCGTCGGCCGCGAGCAGGAGCATCGTCATCGCCCCGGCGAGCTGGCCAACGCGCCCCACGCGGCCGCCGGCGACCCAACGGCAGAGCAGGCCCCAAGCGGCCTCCACGGATGCTTCGACTTCGAGTCTCCGCACGGAGGAAAACGGGCCACTCCCATAGACGCGAGCTATGACCGCTCCAAGCAACCTCTCCCGCTGCCTTGCGCCGAGAACACCCCAATCGACTGTCAATGACGCGGCGTCAAGGACGAAGGCAGCGAAAGCCGGATCGGCGTCGATCTCGGAACAGACCTCCGAGAGGGCCCGGTACAAGCCGCCGGCCCGACTCTGCCGAAGCGCAGCGGCATGCTGGGCGTCGGCGAGGATCTCTCGGATTCGGGCCTCGAGCGCCGCGAGCAAGCAGTCCCCCATTCCGTCGAAGTGAGCGTCAAAGCGGCGACGGGGGATTCCGGCGGCAGCGCAGACTAAAGCGGCGGTCAGGTCGCGTGGATCGTGGTCCGTCGCGAGCTTGGACACAACGGAGAGAAGAAGGGCGCGGTCCCCGATTGGCGCGGGAGCACCCTGCCCCTCTCGCTGCCTCCTTCTCGCCGGGGCTGGAGCGACTTGAGCCAGGGTGCTGTCCGGCATGGGCCAGTCGGGATCGACGAGAACGGTCGCGGCCGCTTCGCAATAGCGAAGGGCCCAATCGCTCAGCGGCTCCACGATATGAGGAAGCTCGGACTCGCGACCCGCGATCAGTCGGGCGCGAGCAATGCGTTCGACGCCGAGCGCCACCCCTTCGCTGACCAACGGCGGGGGCGCGAGATCTTCGTGCGAGGATGCGAGGCTGCGTGCGATCGCCTCTTCGAAGCTATGTATCGCACGCCGCGCCTGCGCTTGCGCCACCGGACCGGCGGCATGGGACTCGAACAAGACGATGCGCGCGGCCCGAGAATCCTCCGCCAGCTCGGTTAGGAAGGCGTGGATGGTGCAACGCAAGCGTCGAGCGGAATCTCCCTCGCCGCCCGGGACCGCGAGCATCTCATCGGCCAGCCGCTGCGCG
>CAZQET010000240.1:0-7525 GCA_964591825.1 uncultured Conexibacteraceae bacterium | reverse complement strand
CGATGAGCTGGACGCCGACGTCCAACTCGACGAGAGCCCCGAGGATCCCAACGCCGACCGCCGCTTCTGGTTCGAGCACGCGACCGGCGCCGGCAAGACCGTCGCTGCGGTCGGCTTCATCGAGGCCTCGCGCACCGGCGGGGTGCTGATCCTCACCCACCGGCGCAACCTGGTCGACCAGTTCATCGGCGAGATCTCCGACCGCGGCTACAAGGAGCGGCTGCGACCGCCGCTGATGGACGGCCGCGACGATCCCGACGGCCCGGTCACGGTCGAGACCTACCAGTGGTTCGTCCGCAACCACAAGAAGATCTCCGACGCCTACTCGATCGTGATCTGCGACGAGGCGCACACCGCGCTGGGCGAGAAGACCAGCGCCTGCATCCGCGCCTGGACCGGTCCCGTCTTCATCGGCATGACCGCGACCGGGGCGCTGATCGCCCGCCACGTCGCCGACCTCTTCCCGACCCAGACCTCGCGCTTCGACCTGATCCAGGCGGCGCGCCGCGGCGTGATCTCGCCGCTGCGCTGCATGCGCATCCCGCCCGGCCCGGGCGTGCGGACGATCGCCAAGGTGCCGCTGCGCAAGGGCGAGGTCGATCAGGACTTCGACCAGGAGGAGCTGGCCGCCCTGCTCGACCAGGAGCCCTTCAACGTCGCGATCGCCGACCTCTACAAGACGCGCTTCGACGGCATGCCGGGCGTCCTCTACACGGCCGGCGTGCAGCACGCCAAGAACGTCGCCAAAGCGCTGCAGAACGTTGGCGTGGCGGCGCGGGCGGTCTCCGGCGAGACGCCGAAGCGCGAACTGGCCGAGATCCTCGCCGGTTTCGAGCGCGGCGAGGTCGACGTGCTCTGCAACGCGATGCTGCTCGCCGAGGGCTGGAACTCGCCGCGAGCGACGCTCTGCATGCACCTGGCGCCGACCGCCTCGCGGCGCATCTACCAGCAGCGGGTGGGGCGGGTGACGCGCCGCGCGCCCGGCAAGGAGGCCGGCGTGGTGATCGATTTCGTCCACCCGGCGACCACCCACGACGAGACGATCGTCACTCTGCACAGCCTGCTCGACCGCGACGTCTACCGCGGCGGCGCGATCGTGATCGGGCCGGTGCGGCGGGCGCGGGGAAGGCGGATCCGGGTCGAGCGGCGGATCGTGCCGGTCTCAGACAACGAGGAGCGCCGCATGCAGGTGCTCGAACGCGAGGTCTGGCGGATCGCGGTCGAGAACCTCGGCTACCCCGAGCAGCACGCCTGGGCGGCGCTCGCCGGGGCGCGGGTCAACCCGCAGGGCTGGCGCCGCGCGCGCGCGATCCTGCAGGGCTCCGGCTTGAAGGAACTGAAGCGCCGCTTCCTGCTCACCTGCGTCCAGCGCAATCGCAACTCGCAGCTGAAACTGAAGGCGCTGGGCGAGATCGCCGACCTCGGCGACGCCGAGGCCTTCGACGACGCGATCGAAATCGTCGGCAGCTGGAGCCGCGAGGACAAACGGGCCGGCACGCGGACGCTGCTGCAGGCCCTGGTCGACAAGCGGATCGGACGGCGCGACCAGGCGCAGGCCTGGGTCTGGCGGCTTGCCTCCTTCACCCGCGAGCTGCACGAAGAGTACGCCGTGCAGCGCTGGCAGGAGACCAAGCGCCTGCTCGGCCTGCTGGTCAACTCCTCGGGCCGCGCCCACGGCCGCAACGCCCGTCGGCTGGTCCACGCCGCCCGCAAACAGGATCGCCGCCTCGCCGTGGCCCTGCTCGCGGCTGCGGTCTCGCACACGCCCGAGGGCGAAGAGGTGCTGCGCGGGGCGCGGATGCGGATGGCCCGCAAGCCCTCGGCGATCGCCCGTGAACTGCTGCGCAACTTCCCCAAGGGCGGCAAGCGCCGCGGCAAGCGGAGCAAGAAGCGGTCGAAGAAGAATGGCGAGGTCGCAGAGAACGGCGCCGTCGCGGACAAGGACGCTGAGGCGAAGAAGGCGCCCGCCGGAAAGGAAGGCTCAGAGGCGGAGCTGGACCTCGCCGGCGCCGAGGCTGACGCGGTCCCCGGAGGGGACGACGACGACGAGGTTGCCGCGGTCGTCGATTCCGCCGGCGATTCCTGAGCCGTCCTCCCAGCTGACCTGGCGGCCGAGCAGGCCGTCGCGGCGGCGCCACTCAGCCAGGATCTGCTCTTGCTCTGCCCAGACCCAGTGGTCCAGGTGGCGGCTCAGCACCGTCGCAGCGGTTGAGGGACTCGGGGGGAGCCCTGCCCGCACAACAGCGGGGAGGCTCGGTCGGGACTCCCCCCGAGTCCCCTCAGCGGCAGCAAAGAGCGAGATCGCCGGTTGACGGAGGTCGGGGGGGAACTCGTCAGGCGCGATGGTGAGGTTGAGGCCGATGCCGATCACGGCCCAGCCGTCCTGGGGCTTGGCCTCGATGAGGATGCCGGCGAGCTTGCGGCCGTCGAGCCAGACGTCGTTGGGCCACTTCACCTGGCACTCGATGCCGGGCCGCAGCTCCTCCGCAGCGGCGCAAACAGCCAGGGGCACCGAGAGCGGCAGCAGCAGGTGGCGCTCGTCGAGTGGCCGCAGGATCGCCGAGTAGAGCAGCGCCTTGCCTTCGGGAGCGGTCCAGACTCGCCCCTGCCGTCCCCGCCCCGCGGTCTGTTCGTGCGTCGTAACCACGGTCCCCCCGGGCGCCCCGGCCTCGATCAGCTCCCGCGCCCGCTCGTTGGTCGAATCCGTGACCCGGTAGTGCCGGTGCGGCATCCCAAAGCTCAACGGCATCCCACGGTGAGTTTGTACTTTCTCTTGGATAGCGAGAGAAAGTACAAACTCACTCAGGGGTGGCGTCTGCGAGGAGGGCGGCGAGGAGGCCTTCTACGTCGTGTTGGGGGGCCTCGGCGTGGACGGCGAGGCCGGCGGCGCGGGCGGCTTCGGTGGTGACGGGGCCGATCGAGACGACGCGGGCCGACGTGGGGAAGCGCTCGCCGAGGGCGTCGGTGAGGTTGCGCACGGTCGAGGAGGAGGTGAAGGTGACGTAGTCGGCGGACTGGGCGGCCTCGACCTCATCGGCACCCGGCTCCTCGCGCACGGTCTCATAGAGGGCGACGACGTCGACCTCGGCGCCGCGCTCGCGCAGGGCGTCGGGGAGGACGTCGCGAGCCTCGGCGGCGCGGGCCACCAGGACGCGTTTTCCCTCGACCTCGACATCGGCCAGGGCCTTGACCAGCGCCTCGGCGACGAAGCGCTCCGGAACTACGTCCGCGACAATGCCGCGCTCCTTCAACGCTCGTGCTGTCCCCGGACCGATTGCGGCGACGATCGTGCCGGCCGCTCCACCGGCGCTCGTTTCTCCTCCCTCCACCTGCTGCTGCTTCGTCCTGCCCAGCGCCCGCGCGTCGAGGCCCGCCGCGTCGAGAGCCTCGAACAGCAGGTGCGCCCCGTTGGGGCTCGTCAGGCAGATCAGGTCGTACTCGCCAATCCGCTCGACCGCTCGCTTCACCTCCTCGCTCTCGATTCGCGACTCGATCCGGATCGCGGGCAGCTCGACCACCTCGGCGCCGAGCTCGCGCAGGTGCTTGGCGAGTCCGCTCGCCTGGGCGCGCGCCCGGGTGACGACGACGCGCTTGCCGTGCAGTGGGCGCCGCTCGAGCCAGGCCAACGACTCGCGTCGCCCGACCACCGGCCCGACGACGATCAGGGCGGGCGCCTTCACCTCGTTCCGCGCAACCGCCTCCGCCAGCGTCCCCAGCGTGGCGACTACCGTGCGCTGGCCCTCCATCGTGCCGCGTTCGACCGCCGCCGCCGGTTCGTCGGCGTTGCGCCCGGCTTCGATCAGTGCCGCGGCGTTCGCGGCCAGCCGCTTGACCCCCATGTAGAGCACCAGCGTGCCCGGGAAGCGAGCGAGCGCCTCCCAGTCGAGGGCGCTCTCCTGCTTCTTGGGGTCCTCGTGGCCGGTCATGAAAGCGACTGCCGACGCCTCGTCACGATGGGTGACCGGGATACCGGCGTAGGCGGTGGCGGCGACACCGGCGGTGATTCCCGGCACGACCTCGAACTCGATCCCGGCGCCGCGCAGCGCTTCGCCCTCCTCGCCACCGCGGCCGAAGACGAACGGGTCGCCACCCTTCAGCCGCACCACGCTCTTGCCCTCCCGCGCCGCCTCGATCAGCCGCTCGCCGATCTCCTCCTGCGGGACCGACGGCTTGCCCGGCGCCTTGCCGACGTAGACGAGCTCCGCCTCCTCCCGGGCGCGGTCGAGCGCCCCCGGCGGGATCAGCCTGTCGTGGTAGATCGCGTCGGCAGTGGCGATCAACTCGAGCGCCCGCGCCGTCATCAGCCCCGGATCGCCGGGCCCGGCGCCGACCAAATAGACAACCCCCGCTCTAGCGCTCACTCGCCACCCTCCAGGGGGTGTCTGAGGTTTCCCAGCAGATATGGGGGGAAAACTCAGACACGTCTGCTGGTCCACTTCTCCGCGCGCTCGAGCAGGTCGTGGGCGCCGGTGTCGACGAGGCGCTTGGCCAGCTCGGCGCCGAGCAGGGTTGGCTCGGAGTGGTCGCCCTCGAGGTGGTCGCGCAGCCACTCACTGCCGTCGGGCAGGCCGACGAAGGCGTCGACGCTCATCCGGCCTGCCGCTAGATCAATCGAGGCGTGGACGCCGAGCGGGCTGTTGCATGTGGCGCCGAGCAGGGCGACGACCGTACGCTCGGCGGTCAGCTCGCGCAGCGCCGGGGGGTCGACGACGCCTTCGACGGCGGCCAGCGCCGCCTCGTCTCCCTCGCGGATCTGCAGAATGAGCGAGCCCTGACCGGCAGCCGGCGTCATCGTCTCCGTCGGGATCGCGAACCCGATCTCGTCATCCCGGCCCAGTCGCTTCAGTCCCGCGAGCGCAAGCACGAGCGCATCGACCTCGCCCTCCGCCAGCCTGCGCAGCCGCGTATCGACGTTCCCGTGCAGCTCGCCCACCTCGAGGTCGGGCCGCACCGCCAGCAGCTGAGCCCGCCGCCGCAAGCTGGCCGTCCCCACCCGCGCCCCCTCGGGCACCTCCTCGAGCGAGGAGCCGGGCCCGATCCAAGCGTCGAACGGATCCTCCCTTGGGGGAACAGCCGCAAGCATCAATCCCTCGGTCAGCTCAGCTGGTAGATCCTTCGCCGAGTGCACCCCAACGTCGGCTTCACCTTCGAGCAGCGCCCGCTCAACCCCCCGTACGAACCGCGCCTTGTCGCCAAGCTCACCGCCGGATGCGACCTCGACCAGCTCCGCCCCTCCGAGCATCTCGGCAACCTGCCCAGCCTGGGCTTTCGCCAGTGCGCTCCCGCGTGTAGCAATTCGCAGCGTCAAGTGGGCTCGCGCCGGCGCAGCTCGGTCACGTTGCTAGCCCCCTCGCTCTCCGGCTCGGTCTCCACGTCGAGCCCGAACAGTTCCCGCAAGGCGCTGACGTAGAGATAGGCCTCGTCGCTCCCCGCCGAGCGCTTTAGACGCAAGGTGGGCTCATGTAGCAGGCGGGACGCGATCGCCTTAGCCATGGCGGCGAGCCGCTCCCGGTCGCCCTCGCTGAGGGACGCCCAGCGCCCCTCGTTCTCGGCCAGCACCCGGCGCACGATCTCGTCGGCGCGCTCGCGCATGGCGCTGATCGTCGGCACGACCTCGAGCGAGGCGAGCCAGCGCTCGAAGCGGTCCTGCTCGGCGTCGAGCAGCCGCTCGGCGCGCCGCACCTCAGCCTCTCGCCCGCTGGTATTCCGTTCGACTATCTGCTGCACGTCGTCGATGTCGACCAGGCTGACGCCGGCGATCTCCCGGCAGGCCGGTTCGATGTCGCGCGGCACGGCGATGTCGACCAGCAGCAGCGGCCGTCCCGCGCGGCTCCTCATCACCTGCGCGAGCTCGTCATGCTCGACGATGTGGTGCGGCGAGTTGGTCGCCGAGACGACGATGTCGGCTCGCTGCAGCTGCTCGGGCAGCTCCTCGAAGCGCACCGCGTTGCCCTCGAAGCGCTGCGCCAGGCCGATCGCCCGGTCGTAGTGGCGATTGGCGACGAAGACCGTGGCGACGCCGCGCCGGACCAGGGCGCGGGCGACCAGCTCAGCGGTCTCGCCGGCGCCGATCACCAGCACGCGGCGGTCGGCGAGATCGCCGAGCGTGCGCCGCGCCAGCTCGACCGCAACCGAGGGGATCGAGACGTTCTTCTCGCTGATCCCGGTCTCGTCGCGGGCGCGGCCACCGGCGGCGAGGGCACCGCGGAAGAGGCGGTTGAGGATCGGCCCGGTGACGCCCTCGACCAGCGCCAGCTCGTAGGCGCGCTTCACCTGGCCCTGGATCTCGGCCTCGCCGACGATCATCGAGTCAAGCCCGGCGGTGACCCGGAAGAGGTGGCGCACCGCCTCGCCGGAGCGCAGCGAGTAGAGGTGGCCGAGCAGCTCGGTGGGGCGGATCTCCGCCTGGCGGGTGAGCACCCCGAGCGCCGTCGACTCGGCCTCGACCGGGTCGGAGACGACGAGGTAGAGCTCGGTGCGGTTGCAGGTCGAGATCGCCGCCGCCTCGTGGATGCCGGCGACCTCGGTCAGCTCGCGCAGCGCGCCCGCGGCCCGTCCCTCGGTCAGCGAGAGCCGCTCGCGCAGGTCGAGCGGCGCGGTCTTGTGGGAGACGCCGAGGGCGAGCAGCTCGCTCATCGGACGCCGACCTTCTCTCGCTCGTCTTCGGCGTTGGCCTGCTCGGCGAACGAGGCCAGCTCGCGCAGCTCCTTCTCCATGCGGCCGAGTTTCGCCGCCATGATCGCCACGTAGACGACGATCAGGACGAGGAAGACGATGTAGGCGCCGGCGACATACTTGCCGGCCTCATCGAGTGGCAGGGCGGGGGCGGAGGCGAGCAGCGCGGTCACCGGCCGACCTCCGGCGCGATCCGCGAGCCGCCGCCGCTTGGCGGCGCGTCGAGCGCCCGCCGCAGTCGCTTCAGCTGGCCGGAGGCGCTCTTCGCGGTCAGCTCGAGCTTGACCAGCGTCACCCAGAGCAGGGCGACCGCGGCCAGGCAGACGAGGAAGGTGAACATCATCGAGCCCGGCAGTCCGCCGTTGGCGGTGGCGAAGACGCGTGGATGCACGAGGCTCTGCGCCATCCGCACCGCGATGAAGTTGAGCGGCACGAAGGCGCCGGCCGTGATCGCGAAGACCGAGGAGTAGCGGGCCTGCCGCTCGGGGTCCTCGATCGCGTAGCGGAAGGGGTAGTAGGTCGCGTACATGAGGAAGACGATCAGGAAGCTGACCAGGGTCGGCTCGTCCCAGACCCACCAGTGACCCCAGGAAGCCCGCGCCCAGATCGAGCCGGTCAGCAGGACGGCGACGCCGAAGATCACCGACATGTGGATCGAGACGTAGGAGTAGGCGTCCCAGCGTCGGTCGCCGCTGCGCAGGTGGGCGATCGCGAAGACGCCGCCGACGATGAAGCCGACCAGCGCGGTGATCGCCAGTGGCACGTGCAGGTAGAAGATCTTCTGGATGAAGCCCTGGTCGCCGTCCAGCGGCGCGTAGAAGAAGACCAGCGAGAGCGCCGCGGCAAGCGT
>CAZQET010000239.1:0-2536 GCA_964591825.1 uncultured Conexibacteraceae bacterium | reverse complement strand
GCCGATCACCTGGCCCTGGGAGACGTGCTGACCGGCCGAGACGGCGAAGGACTCCTGGTGGGCGTAACAGGTGGAGAGGCCGCCGCCGTGGTCGATGCAGGTGTAATTCCCATAGCCGCCGCTGCTCGACTCGGGCTCGGTGAAGATCACCGTGCCGGCGGCGGCGGCGCGGATCGGCGTGCCACTCGGCACCGCAATGTCGATTCCCGGGTGGAACTCGTAGCTGCCGTTGATCGTCCGCGGGCCGAAGCCGGAGACGACGGGACCGTCGACCGGCCAGATCAGGCCGCTGCCGTTGCCGGGGCGGACCGGCCCGAGCGGCAGCGGCGTCGAGCCGTAGCCGGCGAGCTGGGCGGCGATCTTGGCCTGGATCTTGGCAACCGAGCCGTCCAGCTCCTCTTCGTGGGCGCGGATCTTCTTCAGCGCCCCGACCCGGTCGGCGCGTGCGGCGACCAACGCCGACTGGCGCCGCTGCACGGCGGCGCGAGCGCCCGCCAGCGCCTGCTCTTCGGCCGCGATCGCGTCGCGGACGACCTTGATCCGGTTCTTGGCAGCGCGCAGGCGGGCGACGGTGCCCTTCACCTGGTCGCGCAGATCGCGGACCCGACCGACGACTGCTTCGTCGTTGCCGCGGATGCGGTTGAGGTATTCGGTGCGATCGATCAGGTCGTCGTAGCTGTTGGCGCCGACGATCACGCTGAGCACGTCGGGGGTGCCGGTCTCATAGACCGCTACGAGGCGGTCACGCAGGGTGAGAAGCGCCCGTTTCAGGTGGGAGCGCATGCGGGCCAGCCGCCGCTTGGCGACGTCGAGCACCGCCTGGGCGCGGTCCAGCTCGGCCTGCTTGGCGTCGAGGCGCTCCCTGACCGCGGCCTCGCGGTTGCGCAGGCCCGCCACCTGCCTGGTCAGGCCATCGATTCGATCGCTGTAGTGGGAGATCGTCGTCGTCAGCACGCCCGAGCGCTGGCGCGCCTTCGAGAGCTTCGCTTCCGCGTCATGCAGCTTCGATTCGAGGTCTTTGGCGGGCGCCGAGCCGGCTGCAAGCAGCACGATCAGCGCCGCCGCGGCAGCAAAGAGAGCCGCCAGGGCAAGGCGAGTCTTGACCATCGCCGAAAAGGCTAGCCAAGCCCATTTTCTCCTCCGCTACAAGGAGTGGAAGCTGCAACCGGCCTTGCGTAGCCGGGTGGGCTCCCTCCCGGGAACTTGTGAGCCAGCCCTGCTCCTGACCCGAGAGGCCGGCCCGTGGCGGGTTCCCGGGAGGGAACCCACCCGGCTAGGCGGCGACGGGCTCCCGCTTCTCCGCCATCGCCTGCTCCGCGACTTCGGCCGCGTAGCCGAGGCGCTCGGCGTATTCGGCCGCCTGCATGCGCGAGACGACCATGCGCTGAATCTCGGCGGTGCCCTCGAACAGCTGGTAGATCTTGGCGTCGCGGAACCACTTCTCCAGCGGGCACTCGGTGCTCCAGGCGTAAGGACCGACGAGGTCCATCAGCGTGGTGGTCGCCCACATCGTCACGTCGCCGGCCTTGAGCTTCGACATCGAGCCCTGGCCGCCGCGCATCGGGATGCCGTTGCGACCCATCCAGGCAGCGCGCTGAACCAGCAGGCGCGCGGCTTCGATCTCGGTGGCAACGTCGGCGAGCACCTGCTGGATGCGCTGCTCCTGCAGGGCCGCCCGCCCCTCGACGGTCTGCCCGTCGAGGTGCTCGAGGGTCCACTCATAGGAGGCCTGGGCGATACCGAGGGCCGAGGCGCCGACCAGCGGCCTGGTCATCTCGAAGGTCGCCAACGCGTCGGCGCCGCGCGACTTCTTCCCTTCGCGGCCGCGCTGCAGCTTGCGCTCGAGCTTCTCCTCGCCGCCGAGCAGGTTCTCGGCCGGGATGCGGCAATCCTCGAGCACGATCTCAGCCGTGTGCGAGGCGCGGATCCCGAGCTTCGACTCCTTCTTGCCCTGAGCGAGGCCCGGCGTGCCCTTGCCGACGACGAAGGAGGCTTGACCGCGGGTGCCGAGGGTCGGGTCGACCGTCGCGACGACGACGTGCACGTCGGCGATGCCGCCGTTGGTGATGAAGACCTTGGTGCCGTTGAGGACCCACTCGTCGCCGTCGCGCTTGGCGGTCGTCTTCAGGCTCTTGACGTCGGAGCCCGCCTGCGGCTCGGTGACGGCGTAGGCGCCGAGCTTGATCTCCTCGCCCGAGCCGAAGCACTCGGGCACCCACTGGGCGATCTGCTCGGGCGTGCCCGAGGAGGCGATGCCCGCCGCGGCGAGACCGGAGCCGGAGATCGCCAGGGCGGTGCCGGCGCAGCCCCAGTGGAACTCCTCGGCCGAGATCACCTGCATCTGCCCCTGCCCGTCGGCGGCGTTGCGCTGAATGCCCTCGAGACCGCCGAAGCCCTGCTTGCGCGCCTCCTTGATCACCTCCCAGGGGGTGCTCTCCTCTTCGTCGTGCTTGCGCGCGGCAGGGCGGATCACCTCGCTGGAGAACTTTCGGACGCGTGCCCTGAACTCGATCTGCTCCTCGGTCGGTGCGAAGTT
>CAZQET010000238.1:0-3627 GCA_964591825.1 uncultured Conexibacteraceae bacterium | reverse complement strand
TTGCCGAAGATCTCCTCCGGAGGCTCGGTCACACCGATGTAGTTGCCCAGCGACTTGCTCATCTTGCGCTCGCCGTCGATCCCGACCAGGATCGGCAGGGTCACAATCGACTGCGGCGCCTGCCCGTAGGCGGACTGGATGTCGCGACCGAAGAGCAGGTTGAACTTCTGGTCGGTACCGCCGATCTCGACGTCGGCCTCGACCGCGACCGAGTCGTAGCCCTGGAGCAGCGGGTAGAGCAGCTCCAGGGCCGCGATTGGCGCCCCGGCGGCCAGTCGCTTCTGAAAGTCGTCGCGCTCGATCAGTCGCGCCACGGTCGTCTGAGCGAGCAGGCCGAGCAGCTCCTCCGGGGCCATCCGCAGCCACTCGCTGTTGAAGCGGACCTCGGTGCGCTCGCGGTCAAGCACCTTGAAGGCCTGCTCCTGATAGGTGGCGGCGTTGGCCTCGATCTCCTCCGGCGAGGGCAGCGGCCGCTGGGCCGAGCGGCCGCTGGGGTCGCCAACCCGAGCGGTGAAGTCGCCGACGATCAGCACAACCTGGTGGCCGGCCCGCTGGAACTCCCGCAGCTTCTCCAGCACGACCGTGTGGCCGAGGTGGATGTCGGGGGTGGTCGGGTCGATCCCCAGCTTCACGCGCAGCGGCCGGCCCTCCTGGAGCTGCTCCTCCAGCCTTCCGCGAGGCAGCACGTCGACGGCGTTGCGCGTCAAATCCGGCACGGCCGGCAATGCTAAACTGCCGCCTCCGCTCGGCGAGGCCCGCACGCCCGCCGAGCCGCGAGCCTTTCGATGGCGGCCCTTGGACTAAAGCCCCGCCGGCGGGGTGGCGCGGTGACGCCGCCGGCCCCTCCGACTCCCCCGAGCAAGCGCTCCAAGCCGCGGCTGAAGAAGCTGCGCGCGCTCTTCGTGCTGCTTGGCCTCTCCGTGCTCGGCCTGGTCTCCTTCGTCTTCGGGATGATGGCGGCGGTCTCTCAGGACCTGCCCGCGATCTACAACTTCGCCCAGTACAAGGCCGCCAAGAACAGCGAGGTCTACGACTCCTCCGGGGAGCCGATTGGCACCCTGACCAGCGATCAAAACAAAATCCTGCTCACCTCGGGGCAGATCTCCCCCAACATCAAGAACGCCGTGGTCTCGATCGAGGACAGCCGCTTCTACGAACATAACGGCGTCGACTTCCAGGGCATCGCCCGCGCGCTCGTCAGGGACATCCTCAGCCAGAGCGCCCAGCAGGGCGCCTCGACGATCACCGAGCAGTTCGTCAAGAACGCGCTCGAAGCCGAAGGCAGCCGCACGATCTTCGAGAAGTTTCGCGAGGCGGCCCTCGCCTATCGGCTCGAGCGCCATTGGACAAAGGACGAAATCCTCACCGAGTACCTCAACACCATCTACTTTGGCGAGGGCGCCTACGGGATCGAGGCAGCGGCACGCACCTATTTCGGCCACGCGCACCCCGGTTGCGGCACCCCCCAGGAGCCCTGCGCCTCGGTGCTGGAGCCCTGGGAGGCGGCGACCCTGGCCGGAATCATCGCCTCGCCCTCGGCCTTCGATCCCAAGATCTACCCGGAAAACGCGCTTGGGCGCCGCAATCTCGTGCTGGAAAAGATGTACGAACAGGGCTACATAACGGAGCAGCAATACGACGAAGGACGGCACCAGGCGCTGCCCGCCCCAAGTGACATCTCGCCCCCGAAAATCGAATCGAAGGCTCCCTACTTCACCGCCTGGCTGCGCCAGCAGCTGGTCGAACGCTACGGCGCCGCCAAGACCTTCTTCGGCGGTCTCAAGGTCAAGTCGACGCTGGACCTGCGCCTGCAGGAAGCCGCCGAAGAAGCCGTGCGCTCCTACATGGGCTACCTGCCCGCGACCGCGTCCGTGGTGGTGCTCGACAACCGCAACGCCGGGGTCAAGGCGATGGTCGGCGGGCCCAACTTTGAAACCAAGCCCTTTAACCTCGCCACCCAGGGCCACCGCCAACCCGGCTCCTCGATCAAGCCCTTCACCCTGGTCACCGCGCTCGAGGAGGGCATCTCGCCCGAGACGACTTTTGAATCTGCGCCGCAGTACATCCACTACGGCAAGCACGACAAGGAAGTCTTCGAAGTCCACAACGACGAGGACTCCTATCTGGGCAGCTGCGACATCGTCTGCGCGACCACCTACTCGGACAACTCGATCTACGCGCAGCTCGGACTGGAGGCGCTGAAGGGCAAGACGGTCTCCGATCGGACGCACTCGATCGCCGGGACGATCCACAAGATGGGCTATACGGACCCGATCTCGACCAATCCCTCGATGGTCCTCGGCGGGCTCGAAGTCGGCGTCACGCCGCTCGGCTGGACATACGCCTACACGACGCTCGCCAACAACGGCGACAGGGTCAGCGGCACGCTCGCCCCCCGCCCAGGCGACAGCCCGGTCGCCTACACGCAGGTCACCGACCAGGATGGCCACGTGATCAAGGGCGGCGACAACGACTCGATCCACACCCAGGTGGTCCCGGAAGGGGTCGCCGAAGAAGCGAAGAGCATCCTCGAAACCGTGGTCAGCAGCGGCACCGGCACCAACGCCAATATCGGCGCCCCCGGCCAGTGGGGCAAGACCGGCACCACCGAGGAAAACGGCGACGCCTGGTTCTGCGGCGGGATCGAAGAAGTCACCGCCTGCGTCTGGGTCGGCTACGCCGACACGACGACGCCGATGACCACCCTCTACAACGGCGGCCCGGTCATGGGCGGCACCTTCCCGGCCCTGATCTGGGCCAAGGTGATCTCCGCCTGGCAGGACATCAAGGCCGAACGGGCGGCGGAAGCCAAGGAAAGGAAGGCCGCGAAGGAAAGCGCGGGCAGCGGGTCCTCGAGCGCGCCGGCCTACACCGCTCCGGAAGAAGTCGAAACGACCGAAGCTCCCGAAGAAGCCGCTCCGGCCGAACCGGCGGCCCCCGAAGAAGAACCCGCCGCCCCCGAATCGGCCGAACCCGCCGAACCCACCCCGGCCGAACCGGCAGCGCCGGCCACCGGCGGCGGCGTTACCGCCGGCTAACCCTGAACTGCACCAAATGCTTGGCCTGCCTGGCTGAGAATTTGATGCAGTTCAAAGCCAAGGCTTCGAGACGTAACAGTTGCCGGCGGCGCAGAAGCGCCAGGGGCGCTCGACGGCTTTGGTGATCCCGATGCGCGGGCCGGTCACGACCTCGCCCGCCCAGTCGGAGGCCGGCGGCAGGAGCAGGAAGGGATCGCGAGAGAGGTCGGCGTCGTTGTGCGCGAGGCCGACTCCTAGCGCCTCGGTCAGCTTGCCCGGCCCCGAGCAGAGCTCGCGCTCGGGCCGCTCGCCGCGCCGTGCTTGCATCTCCTTGATGCCCCGCGTCGGTTCGAGCGCGCGGATCAGCACCGCGGCAGCATCCCCCTCCGGTTCGGTAACGAAGTTGAGCAGGCTATGGATGCCGTAGGAGAGGTAGACGTATGAGCGTCCGGGCGGGCCGAAGAGAACCCGGGTGCGCTCCGTGAGCCCGACGTAGGCGTGGCAGGCGGGATCGTCGCGCTCGTAGCTCTCGGTCTCGACGATGACGCCGCCGCAACCTTCGAAGAAGATTCGGCAGCCGATCAGCTCGCGCGCGACCGCGTGCACCGAG
>CAZQET010000237.1:0-7625 GCA_964591825.1 uncultured Conexibacteraceae bacterium | reverse complement strand
CCCCGCTAAAAAATGGTTTGGGGTGGGGGGGGGGGGGGGGGGGGCGCCCCACAACCCGGGGGGCGCGCCCCCCCCACCCCACCCACACCGCCCAACGCAAGCGGTTTCTAGACTTGGGCTATGGCTTCGGAAGTGGTGGTTGAGTTGGATGCGCAGTATCGGCAGATGCGCGAGGAGTGTGGGCTGCTCGATCGGTCGGAGCGGGGGAAGTTGCTCGTGCGTGGGGACGAGGCGGCGGAGTACCTGCAGGGGCAGTTGACGAACGACGTCGAGGGACTCGAGGTCGGCGAGGGGTGCTACGCGGCGCTACTCGATCGCAAGGGGCACATGCAGGGCGACATGCGAGTGCTGAGGCTTGCCGGGGACGAGATCTGGGTCGAGGTCGAGCCGGCGGCGCTCGACTCGGTCCGAAGGCACCTCGAGATGTACAAGATCGGGCGTGCGGTCGAGATCGAGGAGGTCAGCGGCGAGCGGGCGATCCTCTCGCTGATCGGGCCGCGCAGCGCCGAGATCTCAGGCGCGCCGCCGCTCTCCGAGCACGCTTCGAAGGCCGTCGCGGTCGAGGGCGTCGAGGCGCTCGCGGTCGGCACCGCCTTCGGCATCGACCTGATCGCTGCCGCCGGCGACGCCGGGTCCCTCGCCGCCGCGCTCGCCTCTCGCGGCGCTCCCGCGGTCAGCGCCGAGGCCGTCGAGATCCTCCGGCTCGAGGCGGGCGTGCCGCGCTTCGGCGCCGAGATGGACTCCGCGACGATGCCCGCCGAGGCCGGCATCGTCGAGCGCGCCGTCGACTTCGAGAAGGGCTGCTACATCGGTCAGGAGACCGTCGCCCGCCTCCACTACAGGGGCAAGCCGAACCGCCACCTGCGCGGCCTGCGGCTCAGCGCGGTGGCCGAGCCCGGCACGACCCTCGTGCTCGACGAGCGCGAGGTCGGCCGGCTGGGAAGCTTCGCCCTCTCCCCCGTCCACGGCCCGATCGGGCTGGCAATCGTCCGTCGCGAGGCCGAGCCGGGCGATCAGCTCGCCGTAGGTGAAGATGGCGTTACGGCTCGCGTGACCGACTTGCCCTTCGGCTAGATTCCGCCCCGATGGGTCGTGGGAGACTGCTTTCCGCAGGGATCGTCCTCGCCGCGCTGGCGCTCGCGGGCGCCGGCTGCGGAGCCGAGAGTCATCCCAACGAACACCGGCCGCCGCCGCCGACCCGGGTCAGCGTCTCGATAACGCCCAGCTCGATCACGGTGCAGCCGGCGCGCATCGCCTTCGGCCCCGAACCGAGCCAGCAGATCCCCCAGAACCAGCATGCCGGGCAACCGCCGGTGCACTCGAAAGCGCCCGTCAACGTCGTCTTCGTCGCCGCCAACCTCACCGATTCCAATTCGCGGCTTGCGATCAACGGGCCGAAGAGCGTCAAATCGGAGGACCTGGTCGCCAACGGCAACGGCTCGCTGCTGACCGCGCTGCCCACCGGCTCCTACCGGCTGCGCGCCGTCGGCCTGCCGCGCGCCCGCCCGGTCAGCTTCCAGGTCGGCCCCTATCGCAGCTCCTCCCAGAACGACCTGCTGCTGCCGTAAGGCACCGGGCCATCCGATCGGATTCTCATCCTGGTGCGCGCCTTCGCGAAACGAGGGCGCAAACCGACCAAGGCGCACCGCGCCCTCGCCGAGCCCACGGGATCGGCGTACGGCGGGGAGAGCGTCGAAGGAGGAAGAAGATGATTGGCATCGCAGCAGCGATCCTCGCGATCGCCCTGATTGGCGTCGGCTGGCTCCTGCTCCGCACGCGGGAGTCCAATGCGCGCCTCGCCGAGGCGAGTCGCCGCTCCGAAGAGGAAGCCGAGAGCGCGAGGCGGGAGCGCGATGACCTGCGGGAGTTCGGCAAGTCGCTCGAGCAGGTCCAGCGGGCCGTCGCCCAGTACAAGTCGCAAGAGGACGAACGGGACGCGAGGGTTAATGAGGTGCTCGCCGGGGTCAAGGCGAAGAGCGATCGCGTCGTCGAGCGCGTCGACGGGCTGGTTGGGCGCTGGGCCAACCCCAGGCAACGCGGCCAGCTCAGCGAGGAGTGGCTGGTGGCCGCGCTGCGCCAGATGGGGCTGCGCGACAGCGTCCACTTCGAGACGCAGAAGCGCGTGCAGATCGACGCCGCCCGCGGGCAGAAGGAGGGAGTGATCGACATCTACCTGCTTCTCCCGAACTCACAGGGCGTCGCGCTGGACGCGAAGTTCCCCTGGGTGCGCCTGCTCGGCGAGATCCTCGACGAGGGTGGCGAGGAGACGCGCGAATTCGCGCTGCGCAAGCTTCGGGACTCGCTGCGGTCTCACATCAAGGACGTGGGCGGTCGCGAATACCGAGGCACGCGCGAGATCTCGGTCCGCCACGTACTGGTTGTCGTTCCCGACTGGCAGACGCTGGAGCTCGTCAGGAGCGCCGATCCGAAGATCGTCGAGTACGCCTCCGAGCACGGGGTTGGGCTGTTGCCCGCCGACGGGCTCTACGAGATGGCCAACGCGCTCGCCGAGGTCCACCGTGAGGAGGGTTGGGGCGAGCGGATCGGAGAGCTGTTCACACCCCAGCACGCCGATCGCATGTTCGCTGCGTGCACCGACCTGCTTGACCGCATGACTACGGTCGCCAAGCGCTACAACAGCCTTGGCGAGTCCCTGACCAACGTCGTGGCTGCGTTCGGCCCAAACGGCCTAGTTGGCAGAGACGTCCTCGATCCGGCTGCGCGCGCGTCGGAAAAGGTTCCGCCAGAGCTCGACGTCGGGGTACAAGAGATCAACCTGGCGAAGATCGAGAAGCATGCCGAGCGGATCGCGGCCAAACGCCCAGAGACAGAAGCCGCATAGCGGCGCGCTGCTCGCGCATCCGACATTCACCCCCCTCTGGTGTGGTCAATGTCGGATGCGCGACATCCGGACCATCGAACCGGTGCTCGACTAGGATTCGCCGCCCGCCTGCAAACGACCCCGCGGAGGATTCTCACTTGGCCGTAGACACGAGCGCAGTCGCGAAGCTGGACGTCGAGCCCGGCAACTTGCCGGAGACGATGGCGGCCTGGGTGATCCGCCAGGAGCGGGAGGGCGAGCCGACCGAGGCCTTCCAGCTGGAGCAGATCGAAGTGCCCGAGCCGGGCGCCTTCGAGGTGGTCGTGCGGGTGATGGCCGCGGGCGTCAACTTCAACAACGTCTGGGCGGCGCTGGGCAAGCCGGTCTCGGTCTTCGGCTACGGCGACCACCCCGAGTACGGCCACCACATCGGCGGCTCCGACGCCTCGGGGATCGTTTGGAAGGTCGGCGAGGGCGTCACCCGCTGGCAGCCCGGCGACGAGGTCGTGATCCACTGCAACCAGGCCTCCTACGAGGACGTCGAGGTGCACGGGCTCGATCCGCTCGCCGCGCCGAGCCAGCGCATCTGGGGCTATGAGACCACCTGGGGCTCCTTCGCCCAGTTCACCAAGGTGCAGGCCCAGCAGCTCCTCCCCCGCCCCCAGAACCTCTCCTGGGTCGACTCCTCCTCCTACGGCCTCACCTACTTCACCGCCTACCGAATGCTGATCGACCAGTGCAAGCTGCAGCCCGGTCACAACGTGCTGATCTGGGGCGCGGCCGGCGGCCTCGGCGTCTTCGCCACCCAGCTCTGCAAGGCGGCGGGCGCCAACGCGGTCGGCGTCGTCTCCTCCGACGAGAAGGGTGAGCTGGTCAAGCAGCTCGGCGCCGTCGACTACATCAACCGCAACGAGTTCGGTGAGATGATGCGCACGCCCGAGAACCTCGCCGACCCGGCCAAGGACAAGGAGCGCTTCAAGGTCTCCCGGGGCTTCGCCAAGCGGGTCAAGGAGATCCTCGGCGACGCGCCCGACATCGTCTTCGAGCACGTCGGCCAGGCGACCTTCCCGACCTCGGTCTTCGTCGTCAAGCCCTTCGGCAAGGTCGTCATCTGCGGCGCCACCTCGGGCTTCCAGCTCGACTTCGACGTGCGCTACCTGTGGATGCGCCAGAAGCAGATCATCGGCTCGCACTTCGCCAACGCGTACGAGTGCATGCGTGCCAACCAGCTGATGGCAGAGGGCAAGGTGCGGCCCGTGATCTGGCAGACGATGCCCTTCGACGGCGTCGCCGAGGCGCATCAGCTGCTGCACGAAAACAAGCATCTGGGCAAGATCTCGATCCTGGTCGGAGCCGAGTCCGAGTCCGAGGGCAAGAACGAGGACGGCCCCGGGGCGATCCGGGCGGAGGTTGGAGCATGAGCGAGGTCTGCGTACTCGATTGGCACATCGCCCCCTTCCGGGCGGACCGCTGGCTCGACCTCTGGGAGCCGGCCGCGGCGCGGATGCCCGCCTACGGCGCCAGGTCCTGGTCGCTCACCCGCTCGACCGACGATCCGCTCGCCTTCCGCCAGTCCTCGCTCTGGGAGAGCCGCTCGGACTTCGAGCGCTACTGGTTCTCAGACGAAATCGAGAAGGCCCGCGCCGCCTGCATCGATCTCTACGACCTGCCGCTGCTGCCCACCTGGCACACGCTGCTGGTCGCCGAGTAGCCGGCGGCGCAGAGCCTCAGAGCACTCGCCAGTCGAAGGCCCGCGTCACGCGAGGGTGACCACCCCTGCCGACCGCAAGCAGGTGGAAGACATGCGAGCCGGGTGACAGCTGCCGATAGACGACCACCCCGCTGCCGCATGGCCTGAACGGACCTCGGTCGAGCTTGCAGCTGAAGGAGACGCCGTGGAGGTTGGCGCTGAAAGCGAATCGCGCCCTGGTGCTGCGAGTCCTCCTGGCAGGGTGCCGGCTCAGCCAGGCGCGCAGGCGCCTCGCGATGACCGGGCCGCCGCCAACCGGCGGAGGCCCCAATTGCGAAGGATCTTCCGGAACGGCCGCATAGACAGCTTCGTAGGTCCTCGCTTCGTCGGCGACGACGGTATGGATTCGGGCGCCGCCGTCCGACCAACCCTGCCACGCGTAGGTCGTGCCGCCGAGCTTTGCGGTCTGTGGCGCCGAGAGCAGCAGGTGCGAGCCTTCAACGGACGTCAGCGGGAAGGGAGTCGGCTCCTGCAGGAGACCCGCGGTGAGCTCGATTCCGGGCGGCGAGGAGACGATCGACGAGGTCACCGTGCGGGGTTCGAGCTTGATCGTCCTGCTGCCCGACAGCCCGCGGTCGTCGGCGACCCGCAGGGTGATTTCGATGTAGGAGGGATAGTCGTGTTCGGGAGCCTGGAATTCACCGCTCCGTGTGCCGGCAAACAGCTCCAACGGGTGCGCGTGACAGGTCGTTGGACCCGTGGGGCAATGAAGCAGGCGGGTGCTCCAGTAGTAGGGGAGCGGTTCGGTCATCGCGTGGCCTTTGGGGTCGGTCGCCGAGCCGTGGAACTGGATCTCGTCGCCGACCCCCCACTTCAGTGAGGCTTCGGGGGTGTCGATCGTCGGTTGCGGCGGGCTGTCGCCCGGGTAGATCGTGACCCGCGCGACGCTGCTGTGGCCGTCTTCGTCGCTGACGCGCACGCCGACGACCCGGTTGAGGCTTTCTTCGCTTTCTTCCTCTTCGGTCAGCTCTTCTTCGGTGAAGTCGAGCTGCTCGGTCGAGCTGTGGCCGGTCGAGGTCTCGAAGGTCCCGTTGCCGTCCATGTCCCATTCGTATTCGAGCGCTTCCCCGTCCGGGTCGCGCGATTCGCTCGCGTCGACGGTGACGTGCAGCGGCAGGGAGGTCCCATAGGGCGGGTTGGCGCGCAGCCGCGCGGTCGGCGCCCCCGGGTCGTAGGTGATCCTGTGGATCGCGCCGGGCTCCGCTTCTTCGTTGCCGAAGAGGTCGGCGTAGTACAGGCCGCCTTCCGGCCCCTCCTCGATGTCGACCGCCGGGTAGATGCGGCTCTCCCGCATGAACAATTTCGCCGTATTTGGATCGAGCTTGCCGCTGTCGTCGCGTGAGATCACCCAGACGCAGCCGCGCACTGCGTCGGTGATGAACAGCGCGCCTTCGTATTCGGGTCCGAATTCGCCGCCTTCGTAGAAGGAGATCCCGCCCAGCGCCGAGCCGTATTCGATCGAGCATTCGTCGTTGGGCACCACTGACTGGCCATGGCTGTAATAGAAGAACGGGCGCGCCGTGGGTTCGCCGCCGCCGTCTTCCTCGGCGTAGAGCGCTTCGCAGACGTCGAGGCCGAGCGTCTTGAACTGGTACTGGCGCTCCGGTCCCTCGTAGCAGGGCCAGCCCGAGTTGAAGAGGGATGTCGGTGGAGTCGGGAAGCGATCGATCTCCTCGATCTCCGAGGAGCCGACGTTGTCGGTGTATATCTCGTCGCTTCTCGGGTCGAAGGTGAAGCGAAAGGGATTGCGGAAGCCCATTGCGATGACGCGCGCTTCGTTCTTCGCCGCGGCGCCGGTGCTCGCTTCGCTGCCGAAGAGTGGATTGCCAGGCAGACCAAGCCCGGTTTCGGGATCGACGCGCAGGATCTTGCCGTCGAGGTTGGTCGGGCTCTGGGAGCGCAGCGAGCCGCCCTGCGCGGCGCTTTGAGGGTTCGGAGCCACGCCGTAGCCCCCGGGCGGGTCTCCGCAGGGATTCGGCGTATTGCCCAGCTCGCCGTAATCGGGCGTCGAGCCGAAGCTGGCCCCGTCGCCACCGCTGACGTAGAGCGCCCCTTCGGGGCCGAACTGCAGGTCGCCGATCGAGTGCGAGGAGAACTGCTGGCACCAGTCTTCGGCGAGGACCGTCTGCACGGGTTCGCCGCCGGCTGCTTCGGCGTGGTCACCGACCGCTTTGAGGCGCACCAGCCGGCCGCTGACCAGGCAGGCGTCACCGCCGTTGAGGTCGGGGCAGGGATCGCCGGTCGTTTCAGGGGCGCCCCACTTTGGCGGTGGAGCGGGGTCGCCGAGGATGTGATCGTAGGTGTAGAGCGCGTAGACGTAGGGTCGCCCTTCATCGAACTTGGGATCGAGGGCAATGCCAAGCAGACCGCGGTCCCCGGTTTCGTAGACGTCGGTGCGCAGGTCGGCGAAGACCGCCGGCGTCGTGTCTTCGAGGCTTTCGTAGACGAGGATCCTGCCCGGCTTCTCGGCGACGAAGACGCGGCCGTCGGGGGCGAAGCGGAAGTTGACCGGCTGTTCGAGCCCACCGATCGCGACGCTGTCCTGGAACCCCGGCGGCAGGGCGGGCTCGGCGCCTGCAAGCGGGGCGCCCAGCAGGTAGAGCGAAACGAACGCTGCCAGGCCGGCGAGCCAGGTGCGGGGGGTGCTCACGCGCGCTCGAGCGGCGCCATCGTCAGCCCGGCCGAGTCGAGCTGCTGCCAGTAGTGCTCGGCGGGCTCCTGCGGGCCGGACCAGACGATCGCCTGACCGTTGTTGTGGATGGCGTTCGCCAACTGATGGCCGCGCTCCAGCGAGACGCCGGGCAGGACGCGGGCCAGCGTCTCGGCCACGTGATCGAAGGTGTTGTGGTCGTCGTTGCGCACGATCACCCGCCACTCGCCGCCGAGGTCGGAGCCGGGGCCTCCGATGCGCGGCTTCTCCACCGTCGTGGTCGACATCGCCCCGCATTATGCGCCAGCCTTCGGCCGCCGAAGCCGCCGGCGAGAAATTCGAACGTCCGTCTGTCTTAAAGTTTATTTAACTACTCAAGATAGTTATGCCCTAGACTGCCGGGT
>CAZQET010000236.1:0-9579 GCA_964591825.1 uncultured Conexibacteraceae bacterium | reverse complement strand
CGATCGGCCTGGTCCTCGAGGACCAGGCCGAGGCGAGCAGAAAGGAGGTGGCAGCCCTGGAGCGCTGAGAGAAGTGCCGGCGAGTCCCGTTACACCACAACTCGCGACTTGACTTCCCGGCGGACGTTTCGGAGTGGGCTTGCTGCGAAGGCCACGCCGATAAAGTTCCGCCGTCAGCGCTTTGAGCGGCCACTCCCCGGTGCCGTAAGCTTCAAACGCCCACACAATATGTGGGGCGCGCTCCGGATCAATCTCGACAAAACGAATATCGTTTTTTCCCTCCCAGCGTTGCTTGTTGAGATAGCCAAGCGGGGTGCGGCTCGGGGTGCCGCCGAGCTTCGCCTTGGTGATCCGGCCCTCAGTGATCTTTTGGGCGAGGTCGCGGGAGTAGTAGGCATTGAGAACCGTCAGCATGCCGTGCATCAACATTCCTTGTGGCGTGCTGTCAATGTTCTCAGTCGCAGAGACAAGCTCCGCTCCAGCGTTCCGTATCTCGGCATAAGCCGAGAAGTCGGTCAGCTCATCGCGGGCAAAGCGCTCCAGCTTGTAAATGATTACGTAGTCAATATCACCACGCAGCTTTAGAGCGGCGATCATTTCAGTCAGGGTTTTGTAGAAACCGCGACTGGCGGACTCTGCCGGGGCAACCCACTCGTGAGCAATCTCAGCCCCCAACTCGGCAGCCGTGCGATCACAGGCGGCACGCTGAAACTCGACCGAATAGCCTTCCTCGGCCCCAGCCCGTTTCGTCTGGCCTTCGCCAGAAACACGTAGAAGAGAAAATGCCTTCTTGCTCATCGCACCGCCTCCGGCTCCAATAGCCCAAGCTGGTCGAAGCGATAGCGCATGGCGGGAGCACTGACACCAAAGCGGCGGGCGAGAACGCGGGGGTCACGAAATCCTTCGTCATAGAAGCAGCGCTTGATCCACGCTTTCGGCATGAGCAAACACGCCGCGAAGTAGTCAGCCGCTCGTTCAGCGGTCACCGCCGCCGGGCTGTAGCGTGAGGACCGGTAGATCGTGCCGCGCATAGGGTGGTCAAACAGGTGCTTGGTTTCGTGGGCCAGCGAAAACTTTTGCCGACCACGCGTATCGGTCCGGTTGACCAGAATCCACCACTGGCCTCGTCGCCACGCGATCGCGCCGGACAGGCGGGACGCATTGACGTACTTGACCCGAACACGCGGCAGGCATTCGATTGCTGCTGCCGGAAACGGCGGCTCGCTGATTCCCATGAGCAGATGGAACCGGTGTGCCTGTCGCTCCGCGATGGTTCGCGCCTCCCACGGCGCAAGAGAGCGCACCGGACAAAGACGCCGACACTCGGCAATCACGTTAGGCGTCACTGTGGTCGCCTCCAACGCCGTGGCGATCTTCAAAATCATCAAAAAACTTTTCTGCCTCCGTAATGGCCCGCTTCGACAGGCCCGGATATTTCGCACGAAGGTACGGCTTTGGATCGGGCAACCCCTCCGGATTGGCGTACCCCGCCATTGCAAACAGGTCTTCGTAACTGACGTGCAGTGCCCGGGCCAGCCGCTCCAGCACGTTGACCTTGGGCAGCACCTTCCCGTACTCCCAAAACGTGACATTCGACCGATGGACACCGACCTCACGGGCCAGCTCGCTTTTCGAGAGACCGCACGCTTTGCGATGTTTGGTAAGGAATCGGGCAAATTGAGGATGGGTTGGTGACATTGAATTCTCGTTTAACTACTTCAACATTTTCTCGCTGTTCGGGTCCGGGTGCAACTAGCCAAGCATTGATAAGCGGTGGGGGCAGCGGTGTGTGAGGCGGGCGACCTGAACGAATCCATATTGGTGTTCAGGCCGCCCGCTTTGGGTTACGCCGTAAGCGCCTCGATCTTGGCGGTGATTTCAGCCTTGCGATCCGCGGCGCTGTCTTTCAGCGTCTTGTACTCGCGGGTGGCCTCCTCGGCCCGATCTTTCGCAGCCTCCACCTCCTCGTCAATCGCCTCACGGGCTTTTTCGAGCGTGAGAACCGCTGAGGCGACGGCGTCGCCGGTGGTGGTCTCGCGGACCCGCCGCGAGTTGATAAGACCCCGCTCCTTGCGGGCCTGATGACAGGCACCGCGCACCGAGCTTGGTTTCATCCCAACCTCTTTGGCGACTCGCTCTTGGGCGTCCTTCTTGGAAATGCCCTCCTCCTGAGCCAGCGCCTCGACGCGGTCGTAAATGTCTTGAGCTTTGCTCATAGCCCATGACCTCCCTTCGGTAGTGGATGGTTCTGGCGGCGAGCAGAAAGGCGCGCGCACCCTTCCGCCCGCCGCGAAGCCATCCACCGCCTCACGCCGACCTCCGACCGGTCGCCTGCCGCCGTCGCGTCAGTGCGGCGTAGGCGGGGTTGAGTTCGATCCCTAGCCAGTCCCGGCGCAGCCGCCCGGCGGTGATCGCCGTGGTGCCCGTTCCCATGAAGGGATCGAGGACCACCCCGGGACGAATCGGAGCAAAGCAGCCGCAGCGTGACAACGTGCCAACCTCTCGACGGTGCTGGACGCCTTCGCTCGTCGGCGTCCCGATGATCCGCGTCGGCCGGGTCCACGCCTGATCGCACTGGACGCAGATCGCTTCCGGGCACGTGGCCAGGATCGGCCGCTCGATCAAGGCCTCCGGAAACGTGGCCTGATGGCCGAGGCGGTCGACGGCGGTGGGGATCGTCCAGACGTCGCCGGGGTTTTTGCCGTTCCGGTGGCCGACCCGGCCCGCTGCTTTCAATCGGCCGAGGCCGGTGTTGCTGCCTTGGTAGCGGCGGCCCAGTTCGCCCGGTGCCAGCCGGGCCCGGTGGGCCGAGCGGTGCGGGACGCGGATAGCGTCGAGGTCGAAGAAATAGCGGCGGGTCTTGGCGGCGAAGATCACCGTTTCGTAGGTCTGGCTAAGGCGGTCGCCCGCGCTCTGGGGAAGCGGGTTCGGCTTGTGCCAGACCGCGACGTTCCGAACAACCCAGCCATCCGCCGCGAGCGCCAACACGATCCGCTGCGGTGTGAGCAGCAGGCCGCCGCGCGGGCTGCCCTGCCGAGGATGGGTCGCATACGAGTCGCCGAGATTCAGCCAGAGTGAGCCGGTGTCCTTGAGGACACGGCGAACGAGCCGCAGTGTCACGTGCAGGTTCGCGACGTACTCAGAGACCTCCGGCTCCTGACCGAGTTGGCCCGCAGCGCCATAGTCGCGCTGCCGATTCGCGTAGGGCGGGCTGGTGACGCAGCAATCCACGCTCTCGGGCAAAAGGCCCGCAAGGACCTGTCGGGCGTCGCCGGTCAGGATGGTGTTCCGGGGCAGCGTCTTCATCTGATCCCCCCTGTGAGCGCGGCGAGGAGGTCGTCCGTGACGACGACCAGCCACAGCGGCTGGGACTCTTCGGGCTGGGCCGCGCAGATTTCACGGAGCGCGGCGCGGCGCTCCTCGGTCGGCACCGCGAACGTCACGCGCGGGAAGTAGCCCCGGCGATCCTGCTCACGGCCGGTGTCCCAGTACTGGCGGTAGGCGCGGAGCTTCGTGGCGATCGTGCCCCGCGCCTCGGTGTCCCGGTCAATCTCGATAAAGGTGCCCCGCTCGAAGCCGCCGACCGTTACCCGGCAGTACGCGTCCGGCTTCAAGGTGCCGGTCCCGTCGGGCGCGGCGTAGCGTCGCCACGACAACGGCTCCGCGTCGAAGTCGAGGAGGGTGGAACCGCTTGCCCGGCAGTACTCGGTGAGGTTGACGAAGCACTCCGAGACTGCGAGGCGGTGAGCCAAAAACGCGAGGCTCGGCGTCCACGGCTTGCGGGGGTGGCGGCCTCCGGCCGGGCCGCAGGCCGCCGCGAGGCGCTGGCCGGCAACGTCGAGGGACCACACCGCCGCCCGGGAACCAGCTCGCACGCCGCCGAGTTGCCGCTCCAGCTTGGTGACGATCCGGCGGGCGGCGAGGCTGGCGAGTGCTTTGGGTGCTTGGCGGGCGGCTGAGTGGGCGGTGAGGTCTGCGAAGTGAGTGCGCTTCACCTGTTCAGTGGTGGCGACCCGGAGGCGGTCAAGCGTTCCGATGATGGCCTGATCCCGTGGCGAGAGGGTCCGCTCGAGGAGTGTGAGCCGCTTTGCTGAAAGATATGGCCGGGTCATGACTTCCTCCCGGAGTGGGGGCAGATAGTCGTTGCGAAAGTGATGGCGGGAACGGCATGGGCGTGGGAATCGCGGCGCTCGCTCGCGAACACGAAGTGAACGGCGGCGAGAATCACGACGCCCTCCGAATCGCACCCACCGGAGCGGGCGGGCGGGCCTGTCCGACGCGGGCGCGGATCGCCTTGTCAACATCAGCCGCCGCCACGCCGTGCGCGGCACGGGAACGTGCCCGGACCCGTTCGGCCGTGTGCAGCGAGGCCGGAGCCGGACGGGTGCGGATACTGGCGGGTGCCGCCACACTCGCCCCGGTAGAGATGGCCGCGTAGCCCTCGAACGGCCCGAGGCCTTGCAGGTCAGGGGCGTCGAGGTAGGGAGCGAACTCGCGAGAGAATGCGTCAGCGTCGGCGGCGGTTGTCTGCAAGACCAAACGGCTCCGGCAGTTCGCCAAGACAGCCTGCCGGGTGTCGCGGTCGAGTTGGGCGAGGTGCTGGTGACTGAGCACCCACGCCACTCCGTAGCCCCGACTTTGCGCGACCGCGTCGGCGAAGACGGATGAAATGGCTGCGAAATCTTGGAACTCGTCACAGATCACCACGGCGGGGCGGCGCTCGGCCAGCGACTCGGAGGCGCGGGCCTGAATCGCCGTCCAGAGCCGGGAAATCATCGCCGCACCGATCAGAGCCGCCGCGTCGGCGCCAACCGTCCCCTTGGCGAGCGAAATCAAGGTGATCTTGCCGTCCAGCGCCTCGGCCAGGTCAAGCCCGTCGGTCTGCCCGATTACGGCGCGGACCCGACGACGCAATGTGAAGCTGCGGAGCTTGTTACTGAGCGGAGCTATTACCTCGGTGCGCTGGGCGTCCGAAAGAGAGCCGTACCACGCCCAGAACGACTGGAGCACCGGATCATCAAGACGGCCGACGAGCTTCCGGCGAAACGCGGCATTGGTCAGCAACGGTTCGACCTCGCAGAGCGTGTAGCGATCCGGCTGGCTAGTCAGCGTCGTGAGGCTCGCCCGCAACAGGTCCTCAGAGCGCGGGCCGAGACCGGCTGCGCCGTAACGGGCGCGCAGGTCCGTGACCACATGGTCAACGATGAGCCCGGCGTCCCCGCTGCCGCCGATCAGGTTGAACCCGACCGGCGCGGCCGCGTCCGCCGGATCGAAAATCAGCACGTCCCGTCCATCCGGAATCCGGTCAGCGACGTCCGCGACCAAGTCGCCCTTCGTGTCAAAAATGAGCAGGCCGGGGCGCTTTTCGGCGCGCATGATCTGACTGGCACAGTTGATGAGCGCTGTGCTCTTGCCCCCGCCGGTTGGCGCGCAGATATGAAGTCCCCGTCGAAGCTCCCCGAAGCTAACCGCCACCGGCCGGGTCGCATCCGCCACGGTCGAGTCCCCAAGCACGAAACCCTGTCGGGGGACGGCCGATACCACCGGCAGCTCCCGGCTTCGCGCCAGCGTCAGGCCCGGCAGAGCGGGAGCGTCAAGCGGCACACCCCAGAGCGCCGCGAGCTCGTCAGCCGCGAGGGCGACGCTGCCGGGATCACCGCGGCGCAGCCGGGCAGCGGTGAGGCTGCTCGGAATGAGGCGACGGATCAGCCGCGCTTCGGGAGTGTTCAGTGCGTGGAAGGAACCGAGCAGCCGGGCCATCAGCTGGGTGGCGCGAGGCTGCGCAGGAGCCGAAACCCCAACGCGAACCGCTACGGCAAATGTCGGCTCCACCGACGCCGGTGGCGGGGCGGGTGAATCGTCCCACTGAGTAGCAAGCCACCGTACCGTGCGCCTCACCGGTCCCGGCGCGTCCGGAGTGATGACGTACTGAACAACGGCGCGCTCGTCTTCACCGAGCGGTTGGAGTGCCGCGAGAATGCCCGCGTTGGTATCCGTCGCCGCGTCGGTACGAAGTGCCCCCGCTCCCGAGCGCCGCAGTTCGCGGGTGAATCCGGCGCTCGGCCCGTTCGGAACTTCCTCCTCGATACGGAGGCCCGGCAGTGCCGCCCGGAGAGCGCCGATCACGTACTCGGCGCGGCTGGCCGGAAGCGACAGAACGTGCTCGATCCCGGAGGTACTCGCGCGGACTTCAAGGGACACGAACGGCGAACCCAGTACCCGCCGCCGCCACGGCGGGAGCAGGCCCGCCAACACTCGCGCGGCTGCCACGGCCCGCTCAGCGGTGACGGTCCGGGGAAAGGTCAGACGGAGGGTCAGCGACGACTCTGAGCGACCCGCATAGCGAACCGCTACCACTACAGCCACAAGACCGATCACGGCAAGGGAAGCGGCGATCACTTGTCGTCGCCTTTTCTGTCTGATTCGTTTTCTTCCTCAACTGTGCGGAGGGCAAAGGAAAGCAGCGCCGCCACGTACCCGTCCCAATCCGGCTCTTTGCGCCGCACGCCAATCACGACGAGGGGTGCTGAGCCGTCCGAGACTGGTGGGGATGTGACTTTGCTGTGTCGCTTGCTCATTGTTGAATGCCTTAAACACTTATTTCCAGAATCGTTTAATCCGTTCAACACGTCCAGCAGGCAGCCGGGTGGATTGCAAAAGTCACCTTTACCGGCGCTTGGATTTGGGCAGCGCTAGGCGCAAGGCGGCCACGCAGACAATGAGTCCGACTAGCACCGGCACCGCCCGGAGCGCATAGGTGGCGAGTACCGGGAGCATGAGACACAGCACCAGCAGACCGCCGAGCATGACGAAGGCGCGGTTTATCACTCACTTTTCCCGGTCGCGCCAAGATCGTGCAGTTCCTGCATGGCCTGCCACGCTTTCGATTGAAAATGCTCGGCTGCGGACAGGGGCGAATCCACGTCGTCGGTCGATTCGTGCTGCGCTATCTCAAGCAGGACGAGTCCCACGGCGAGCCCTGCCAGCGCCAACAGTGTCAGCAGGCCAACCGTTGCGAGCACGTAGAGAAGCGCCATTGCTCATCCACCTCCCAGCGACAAGCGGGCGAGTTCGGTTGTCACCAGACCGGCATACGCGTCGACGATGGCCTTGGCTCGCTCGTCAATGACTGCGCCCTGTCGTTTCACGGCCTGAACCTCTAGGGCCGTCAGGACCTCCGTGCAAATCAGGCCGGTGTGTGCGGCGAACGCGGCGGCTTGAATACGTGCAGCGGCCCGCTTCGCGGGAAGCTGCGCGTGACGGACCTCGGCGGCTTCTTGGCGGGCTGCCCGCGAGAGCGGGCGGGGACGATATGGGACCAGATCGGACATGCAGACCTCCTTTCGCTTGCGTGCGCGGAGGATTGCACTGATATTTTTGCTCTCTATTTTTCTAAACGATGATCGCTAGCCCGCTTGCTCAACGCCTAGCTCAGACTGAGGCGGACACAGTCGCCGAGTTGAGAACGCTCGCGCGAAGGAAAAAGCTGCAACCGGCCCCCGCCTCAGCGTTCCCCCGGATTGCTCACTACCTTGGTGTTGATAATCCGGCTGAGGACGTGCGCATAAGGTTCAAAGCCCTCCTGCAAGAGTGGGAGAGAATTGAGACAGAGGAGCCGGCCTCTGACGACAAGTACAAGCCGCTACTTGCGAAGCCCGCATTGACACTCCTTGGGTTCTCGCGTCGATCTGAGCACAAAGGAATTGGGGAGCGCCAGAGGCTCACCGCCCGGCTTAGATGGGTTGCCGTGTCCTCCATACACACACATGAACACGTTATGGCAAAGGAACTGTATTGGTTGCTCGCGGCGTACTACGTCGACCAAGTAGCACCACCAAGAGACCTTGACGAGCTTCGCGCCAAAGTACTCGATTCTTTGACGTGATAGGGCGGATCGGGGTATGGTAAGGCGCTAGTTAATTAGCCAAGGTTTATGAGAAGTGAACGTGAGTGGTGGGGACGCTTTGAAGACGTCGGAGGACGGCGGACCAAACGAGTTGTGCTCGATGGTCTTGATGAGGCAGCGACTTTCAGAGCGGCGGATATTGATTTCGTTGAAATTCTCGCACATGAGGGTACGCCACAGATCGTCGTTATTAGTGCCCGGCAGGTCATGCAGCTAGAAGCTGACTGGCTTGTGCTTCAACCTGAACTTGTCCGGAAAAATCCGGGCAAGGGATGGCAAGCAGTCGGAGGGCGCTTTGATGAGTTGCAATTCTTAGGGAGCGAGGAGTTAACTGCAATTCAGTTTCGCGAGGATGAAGATACGACGATTTGTCGGCTCAGGAGTTTCGGCCCTGACGCAATTGAGATAGTGAACCTATCCGAGAAGTCATTGGAGTTACTGGCTTTCCCGCCTGCTTAGCCAATGTATGAGGGGGCGGACGTTTCTTCTGGTAATTGACCAGCCCCCTGACTCACGAAACCCGGACGGTGGTGGAGGTCCCCAGACAGCGATGTGTTCCGTCGAGTCGTTTTGGCGCGACTTTCACGGACACGCGAGTTGGTGCCAAGGGCAGGCCGACGATTTCAAGAGTCCAGACACCGGCCGCATTGGTCCGGTAGATGTGCGTCTCTTCTCCGTGCCCATCCAGACTTTCAAGGTCGAGTTTGAACGGGCGGTTCCCCCGGCAGGCGGCTTTGGGGGACGTGATTTTGACCGTGACGAGCTGACCCCGGCCTTCGTACCCGCCCCCGGTGGGAACCGACGAAAACGTGACGTGGCTCGGATAGGTCGTTTGTGGGCCGGAAGGTTTGGCCTGAGCGGTGCCGCCGGGAATCAGGGCGGCTACCAGCAATAGGACAGCTGCAAACATCGACCGGCTCGCTCTTGTTCGGGCCACGTTAACTCCCCTTCCTTTCGGTACGTCCGGGTCTTATAGGCCGGGGCACTATAGACCGTGGAGCAAAAGGGCGCAACAAGGAAGGCTGCCGCCCGCAATGGCACGCTCACGCGCCAAAGCCTTCGGCGACGCCCTCCGGGAACTTCGGGAGGAGCGAGGTCTGAGTCAGGAAGCGGCCGCGCTCACCTGCGGGATCGATCGCTCCTACTTCGGCAAGATCGAGCGGGGCACCAAGTCCCCGACGCTTGGCACCGTCTGGAAGATCGCCGACGCCTTTGGGACACAGCCCTCCGACCTGCTCGCCCGCGCGGAGCGGCTCCAAGGCTGAGGTGGCAGGCTCCGGCCCGCCAGAGCGCCGGAGCTAAGCTCACTTCTGCGTCCGCCTCGCGGCTTTCTTTTTCGCTTTCCTTTTCCGGCGAGCCGGTTTGGGCCGCTCAGGCTCGGCGGCCTCGAAGGCGATCAGGCCGACGACGGCTTTGAGCACTTTCTCGCCTGACCCCTCAAGCCGGGTTTCGGACTCTTCGACGAGGGCCGGAACCTTCTGCCAGACGAGGTGCAACATCGACCACAGCTTCTTCCACGCGATCTCGTCCAAGGGGACTTCTTCCCACGTGAAGGTGAAGTCATCCCGGCTGGTGAACGTGCCGGTGTCGATCGAGCGGGACATGACGCGGCCCAGTTCCTCAAGGGTCGCGGTCGCAAGGCCGGCCTGAATCGACTCGGGGAACGAGGGCCA
>CAZQET010000235.1:0-3923 GCA_964591825.1 uncultured Conexibacteraceae bacterium | reverse complement strand
CCCTCACCAGGGCAGGCTGGTGGCCCGGTCGGGTTCAGCTTCGACCTCTCGATGCCGCAGAGCGATGACCCGACGGTCACCGGCGAGGCGGACCTCAAGAGCGCGACGGTCACGTTGCCCGCCGGGGTGCGGGTGAACCCGAGCTCCGCGGACGGGCTGCAGGGGTGTAGTCCCGCGCAGATCGACTTGCACGGCGCTAGTGCGCCGGCGTGTCCGGATGCGTCGAAGGTTGGGACGGTGACGATCAACACGCCGCTGCTGAGAGACCCGGTGACGGGCTCGATCTATCTTGCGACGCCGTTTGACAACCCCTCGGGCTCGCTGATCGCGCTCTACCTGACCGCGAGCGCTGACGGGGTGATCATCAAGCTCGCCGGCCAGGGCACACTGGACCCGACCACCGGCCAGATCACGACGACGTTCGACAACAACCCGCAGACGCCGTTTACGAGACTCCACCTCGAGCTGTTCGGCGGGCCGCGTGCGCCGTTGGCGCTGCCCGAGCAGTGCGGCACCTACACCGGGCACGCCACCCTGGTCGGCTGGAACGGGAGCAGAGTCGACTCTGCCCCCAGCTTCACCGTCAACCAGGACGCCAACGGCCAGCCGTGCCCGGCCACCTTCTCACCCGGCTTCAGTGCGAGCACGCTGACCAACCGTGCGGGGTCGAGCTCACCGTTCTTGTTGCAGCTGACGCGTGGCGATGCGGATCAGGAGTTCAACGCGCTCACGGTGTTGATGCCGAGCGGCCTCACCGGGCGGATCGCGATCGTGCCGCTCTGCGCCTCCGCGCCGGCAGCTGCGGGCACGTGCCCGGAGACCTCACGGATCGGCGATGTCACGACCGGCGCGGGTGCGGGCTCGAACCCGTTCTTCATCACGGCCGGCCGGGCGTATTTGACGGGGCCGTATAAGGGTGCGCCGTTTGGGGTCTCGATCGTGGTGCCGGCGGTTGCGGGGCCGTTCAATCTCGGCAACGTCGTCGTGCGCTCCGCGCTGTTCGTCGACAAGCAGACCGCGGACGTGAGCATCGTCAGCGACCCGCTGCCGACGATCCTCCAGGGCATCCCCCTCGACGTCCGTGACATCCGCGTCAACGTCAACCGCCCCGGGTTCTTCCTGAACCCCACCAGCTGCGCCAAGAAGACGATCTCCGGCGTCGTGCAGTCGACGCTGGGTGCGATCGCCCACGTCTCCGACCACTTCCAGGCGGCGGAGTGCTCGAGCCTCGCCTTCAAGCCGAGCATGGTGTTGACGGTTGGCGGGAAGGGCCACACCGCGGCCGGGCGCACCACGCCCTTGTCGACCACGCTGACGATGCCGTCAAAGGGCCAGGCGAACATCCGCTACGTCCGCGTCACGCTCCCAACCACGATCAACGCTCGCCTCACGGTCATCGAGGACGCCTGCACCCGCCAGGAGTTCGAGACCGACATCGCCAGATGCGCGCACGCGAAGGCCGGGTCCGCAACAGCGGTCACACCCTTGCTCAGAGATCCATTGCGCGGAGGCGTCTACTTCGTCAAGACCGGAAGACCGGGCCTGCCGAACCTGATCGTCGCCCTCCGCGGCCAGGTCGCCTTCGACCTCGTCGGCCAGATCTCGATCGTCAACAACCGCCTGCTGCGCACCACGTTCCCGACCGCACCCGACGTGCCGATCAGATCGTTCACGCTGCGGCTCCTCGGCGACACCAAGCACGGCTCGCTCGGCACGATCACCAACCTCTGCACCACCCGCGCGAGAGCCGCCAGCAAAGCCGCTGTCGACTACATCGCACAGAACGGCAACGTCCTCCAGACCAACCCCGCCCTGCGCATCACCGGCTGCCCCAAGCCCAAACCAAAACCACACAAGCACCACTGACGCCAGCCAGCCCGGTCCTTTATACTGGTTTCTCGTTTACTGATCGATCGGGGGATCGATGGGGGACCTGGCTGGCGTGTGGCAGCGCTACACGCATATCGACGTTGTCCGGGGCGCCGGCTCGTGGGTTGAGGCCCGCGACGGCGTCCGCTACCTCGACCTGACGGGCGGGATCGCCGCCACGAGCACGGGGCACTGCCACCCCGCCGTCGTCGCCGCGATCCGCGAGCAGGCGGGCCGCTTCATCCACGCGCAGGTCAACTGCTACCAGCATCCGCTGCTCACGCAGCTCGCGGACGCGCTCGACGAGGTCACGCCGCCCGAGATCGGCAGCTTCTTCTTCTCGAACTCCGGCGCCGAGGCGATCGAGGCCACCGTCAAGCTGGCCCGCCACGCGACCCGCCGCGCGAACCTGATCGTCTTCGACGGCGCCTTCCACGGCCGCACCGCGCAGACGATGGCGATGACGTCGAGCAGGGTCGCGACCCGCGTGGGCTTCCAGCCGCTGCCCGCCGGCGTCTTCGTCGCGCCCTTCCCCGCGGACGCGAGCGCGGCCGAGGCCACCCGCTCCCTCGCCGCGATCGAACGGATGCTCGTCACGCAGACGGCCCCGGAGGAGACCGCCGCGATCGTCGTCGAGCCCGTCCTCGGCGAGGGCGGCTACGTCGTCCCCCACCCCACCTTCCTGCAGGGGCTGCGCGAGCTCGCCGACCGCTACGGCATCCTGCTCGTCGCCGACGAGGTCCAGTCCGGCTTCGGCCGCACCGGGCGCTTCTTCGCGTTCGAGCACGCCGGCGTCGTGCCGGACATGATCGCGATGGCGAAGGGGCTCGGCTCGGGCTTCCCGATCTCCGCGATAGGCGCAAGCCGCGAGCTGATGGAAGCCTGGTCCTTAGGCTCGCACGGCGGCACCTACGGCGGGAACCCGCTCGGCTGCGCGGCCGCGATCGCCACGATCGACGTGATTCGCTCCGAGCGGCTCATGGACAACGCGGCCCGCCGCGGCGAGCAGCTGCTCGCCGGCCTCCACGAGCTCGCGCGCGACTTCCCCGCGATCCAGGCCGTGCGCGGCCTCGGCCTGATGGCGGCGATCGACCTCTACGACCCGGCCGAGCTGGAGCTTGCGCAGCGGCGCGTGGATGCAGTCCTCACCCACTGCCGCGAGCAGAGCCGCGTGCTGCTGTTGCCGGTCGGCTCATGGAGCGCCGCGATCCGGCTGGCGCCGCCGCTCAACGTCTCCGCGGCGGAGATCGACCAGGGCCTCGGCGCGCTGCGCGACGCGCTCGCCGACGTCGCCGCCCCGCTCGCGGTCACGGCTGCGACGGCGCAATCGCCCGCCGCCGATCCCGTCTAGCGGACGGACCCAGCGGAACCGGCCAAAACAGCTGCCCGACGAAACCCTCTCGCCCAGCGCAGCGCCACAGCTCTTCGCTCATGTGCAAAACAAACGGCGCGAGCATCCGCACGACCACCAACAAGGCGACGACGACCGCCTCGGCGTCGGCCGGCTCGAACGCGCGCCGTTCCCGCACGCGCCGCTCGAACTCGCGCACGTTGCCGAACAGGCGCATGACGTTCTCCACCGCGAGGTGCATGTCCAGCTGCTCCATCTGCTCGGTCCCGTTGCGGATCGCCGCGTCGCACCACCGCCGCAGCCGTCTGCGCTGCTGGTCGGACTCGTCGATCGCAGCGCCGTCGTCCGGCAGCGGCGACCCCGACGACGCCGACGACGACGCGGCCGCCTCCCGCAAGCGCGGCGCCGCGAACCCCCACAGCTCGCTCAGGAAGTCCTGGCTGCGCCGCACCGCGCTCTCCGTCCACGTCAGCGGCTTGCGCGGCGCCGCGGCGACGAGCACCGCGAGCCGCACCGTGTCCGCGCCGACGCGCCCCACGAGCTCGTCGGGATCGACGACGTTGCCGAGATGCTTGCTCATCTTGCGCCCGTCGAGCTGCACCATCTCGTGCATCAGCGTCTCGCCGAACGGCTCGCCGTCCTCCACCCACGGCAGCTTGTCCAGGTCGCGCAGCGCCTTCGTGATCATGCGCTGGTCGGACAG
>CAZQET010000234.1:0-13503 GCA_964591825.1 uncultured Conexibacteraceae bacterium | reverse complement strand
ACGCCTCCTCGCCCCTGCGGGCGATGCGGGCCGGCGCGGAGATGTTCCTCGAGGCGAGCAGCGAGCCGGAGACCCAGCGGATCGTGCTGCTCGACGGCCCCTCGGTGCTGGGTTGGGATCGCTGGCGTGAGATCGCCGCCGAGCACGGGCTCGGCCTGATCGAAGCGACTCTGCAGGCGGCGATCGATGCGGGAGAGATCGGGCCGCAGCCGCTGCGCCCGCTCGCGCACGTTCTGATGGGAGCGCTCGACGAGGCGGCAATGCTGGTCGCGCGCGCCTCGGATCCCGCGGCGATGCGGGCCGACGTCGGCCGCACGCTCGAGCTGCTTCTCGCCGGCCTCAGCCGCGGGTAGCGCGGATGCCCTCGACCGGCTCGGGCGATGGCACGCGCACCTCGGCCCCGCCGTCGGCGGTTCGCCGCGACTCCTTGCGCGCGTACATCCTCACGTCGGCAAGCTGCAGCGCCGCCGAGGGCGAGTCGGCCTCGGTCGGGATCGTCGCGGCTCCCCAGGAAGCGCCGATCTCATAGCCCCGGCCGCGCTCGCTCAGCGCCTCGACCGCGCGCTTGGTCACCGCCTCGACTCGCTCCGCCGGGCAGGTCAGGAGGAGGCAGAACTCGTCGCCGCCGACGCGGTAGGCGGTCCCGTCGCCCTCGATCGCCGCCCGCAGCTTGCTGCCGAGCCTGGCCAGGGTCGCGTCGCCGGCCGGATGGCCGAGGGTGTCGTTGAGGCGCTTGAAGCCGTTGAGATCGAGGAAGAGCAGGGTCGCCGGGGTCTGCTCGGTGGCCATCTCGCAGAGCCGTTCGAGGTCGAGCTGCATGCGACCCCGGTTCGTCAGGCCGGTGAGTGGGTCGGTCTGGACCTGCTCGAGCAGGGCTTTGTTCTCCCGGTCGCTCATCGCCAGCCGGACGACCACGGCGGTCATCGTCGCCGCCCAGAGCACCGTGGAGAGGCCGCCCGTGGCGCTGTTGTACTGCATCGCGAAGAGGCCGATCATCACCGCCGCGAAGACCGCCGGGACGACGATCTCGCGACGACCGTCGCGCGGCGGAGAGGTGATGTCGGCAGCTTCCTTGGGCTGCCAGACCGCAGCGCCCAGGCAGATCGCGGCGATGAGGTAGATCGGGTTGATCCATTCCCCGTCGGGCAGCGCGCTGCCGGTCGACTGCAGGGTGTAGGCGATGTCCGCGGCGACCATCGCGGCGAGCCCCGCCAGGAGCAGGGACCAGGTGCGCCCTGGTCGCCAGCCGGTCAGGGCGACGACGCCGACGACGAGCGCCAGCATGCCGATGTCGCCGAGCGGATAGGAGAGGGTGGTCAGCGTTTCCAGCGTGCTGCCCGTCGTGCGGTTGGCGACGAAGTCGAAGACGAAGGCGGCGCCAAGCGCGTCAGTTCCCAGGGCCGAGATCAGGCCGTCCATCCAGAGGCGCCAATCGATCTCGTGGGCCCGGGCGCGGACCAGCATCGCCAGGCCGGCGTAGGCGAGGGGGTAGAAGACGAGGTAGCCGATGTCGGCGGGCGAGGGATAGGGCGCCGAGGGATTGCCTTCGATCGCGACCGTCCAGTAGACCTCGCCGGCGCCCCAGCAGACGATCGCGAGGCCGATCAAGATCCAGGCCGCGCGCTCGCGCGGGTAGTCGGAGGCCCTGATCAGGCAGGCGAGGCCGGAACCGAGCACGACCGCGTCGTAGATCGGCCCTCCGATCGCGAAGTCGAGGTCCTCGCCCCCGAGGCCGAGCCAGTAGTGCGCGGTGACCACGGCCGTGCCGCCGAGCAGCACGACGGTAAGCGCACGACGCAGCCGTCGCAGGGCGCTCTTGGCAGGGACTTTCGACGCCGTTGCTTCCATTTGGGGACTATCGGCAGCCGCCCGCGAATTCCCAAGTCCAAATCGGCGATTTCGGGCCGCGCCGAGGCGAATGGGCGCGTCATCTAGACTGGTGGCAATGAAAAGCGGAATTCATCCTGAGTACAGCTTGGCGAACGTGCATTGCTCCTGCGGGAACCAGTTCTACACGCGCTCGACGCAGTCCGATCTGCACGTCGAGCTCTGCTCGGAGTGCCACCCCTTCTACACCGGCAAGCAGAAGCTGGTCGATACCGGCGGTCGGGTCGAGCGCTTCCAGCGCCGCGCCGCCAAGCACGCCAAGGCAGCGAGGTAAGTGGTGAGCCCAGAGCTGGGCTCCCTGCAGACCGAAGCTGCCGCAGCGTCCGGCAACGGCGCCGATCCGGTGCGCATGCCCGACGGGGCGCTCGTCGCCAAGCGCGACGCGCCAGTCGGCGGCCAGGCGGTGCTCGAGGGCGTGATGATGCGCGGTGTCTCCACCTGGGCGGTCGCCGTGCGCCGTCCCGACCAGGAGATCGAGATCAGCGCCGAGCCGATCAGGCCCTGGGCCTCGCGTCACCGGCTCTGGCGGCTGCCGGTCCTGCGCGGGGTCGTCGCTCTCGGCGAGTCGCTGAAGATCGGCTTCCGGGCGCTCGGCATCTCCGCCAACGCGCAGCTCGAGGAGGACGAGGACGGCGAGCGCGAGGAAATTGGCGGCTGGATGTGGGGCCTGACGATTGCCGTCTCGCTGCTGCTCGCAGTCGGCCTCTTCTTCGTCGTCCCGGTCGGGTTGACCAGCCTGATCAAGGATCAGCTCGGCTCGCCCTTCCTCTTCTGGCTGGTCGAGGGGGTTCTGCGTACGGGTATCTTCATCGGCTACATCGCCGCGATCAGTCGCCTCAAGGACCTGCGCCGCGTCTTCGAGTACCACGGCGCCGAGCACAAGACGATCTCCTGCTACGAGGCCGAAGACGAGCTGACGCCGGCCCGCGCCAAGCTCTATTCGCGCCTGCACCCGCGCTGCGGCACCAGCTTCCTGCTGATCGTGATGGTGCTGGCGATCTTCGTCTTTGCGCCGATCGGGCTACCGGCCTGGTACTGGCTGGTCTTCTCGCGGATCGTCGGCATCCCGCTGATTGCCGGCCTCTCCTACGAGGTGATCAAGTGGGCCGGCAAGAACCGCGGCAAGCGCTGGGTGCGGGCGATCATGTGGCCGGGGCTGATGCTGCAGAACCTGACAACGCGTGAGCCCGATGAAGAGCAGCTCGCGGTGGCGATCGCCTCGCTCAAGGCAGTGCTCGCTCGCGAGACCCCCGGGGCGGCGGGTGAGCAGCAGATCGAGATCGTTGCCTAGCTTCCCCAGCCCCAGATCGCGACGATTGCCAGCTTCCACTCGCCTTCCAGCCGGCGCAGGACCAGGACGGGCTCGGTGCGCTGCTCAAAGTGGTGGCCGTCGGCGCCGGCGGCGCTGAGTAGCCAGCGCTCGCGCGCGAAGGCCGCGTCGCCGCCGAGGAGGACGTTGCTCAGCTCGACCTCGATCCGCATCCGGCGGGCGATCATCTGCGCGAGCAGGGGACGGATGTGGCGGCGCTCGTGGATTGCGGTCCCGTCCGGCGTGAGCAGGCAGCCGTCCCGAGTGAAGCAGGCGGCCGCCGGGTCGAGCTTGCCCGCGCTGAGCATTTGTGGGAGGAGTAGGCATGGAGGGCGCTCTGTCGTCGGTGTCGAGAGCTGATTGGCTTTCATCGCTCCTCCTTCGCAAGGCTGGATTGAGATGCCTGCATAGCACAGTATAGACCCGTGTGTGCTAGATAGCTAGTACAGTTTGGGTAGCGATGGCCGTCTATGTTGTGGGGCATGATCGATTCACTGGTCGAGCAGATCGAGGCGCGCTTCGCCGAGCTGGAGGGGCAGATGGCGGACCCCGAGGTGATCGGCGACAGGGAGCGCTACGCGGAGGTGGGGCGGGAGTACCGCGAGCTGCAGCCCGCGAGCGCCCTTGCCGGGGAGTACCGCAAGCTGAGGGACGACCTCGATGGGGCGCGGGAGCTGCTTGCCGAGGATGGGGAGGACCCCGAGCTGCGCAAGCTGGTCGAGGAGGCCCCGGCGCAGCTGGACGAGCTCGAAGAGCAGATTCGCCTGGCGATGGTCGAGCGCGACCCCAACGACGACAAGAACGTTCTGGTCGAGATCCGCGCCGGCACCGGCGGCGACGAGGCGGCGCTCTTCGCCGGCGATCTCTACAAGATGCTGAGCCGCTACGCGGAGGAGCGGGGGTTCGCAACCGAAGCGCTCTCGCAGTCGAGCGCCGAGGTGGGCGGCTTCAAGGAGGTCACCTTCGAGATCAAAGGCGATGGCGCCTACTCGATCTTCAAGTTCGAGGGCGGTACGCATCGGGTTCAGCGCGTGCCCGAGACCGAGTCACAGGGGCGGATCCATACCTCGACGGCGACGGTGGCGGTCCTGCCGGAGGCCGAGGAGGTCGAGGTGCAGATCGACCCCGGCGACCTGCAGATCGACGTCTACCGCTCCTCCGGACCGGGCGGGCAATCGGTCAACACGACCGACTCGGCGGTGCGGATCACTCACAAGCCGAGCGGGATCGTGGTCTCGATGCAGGACGAGAAGTCCCAGCTGCAAAACAAGGAGCGGGCGATGCGGGTCCTGCGCGCGCGTCTCTACGAGCGCGAGCTGGCCGAGCAGCAGGCGAAGATCGCCTCCGAGCGCAAGGCCCAGGTGGGCAGCGGCGAGCGCTCCGAGAAGGTCCGCACCTACAACTTTCCCCAGGGCCGGGTCACCGATCACCGGATCAAGTACACCTCGCACAACCTCGACCGCGTCCTCGCCGGCGAGCTGGGCGAGTTCACCGAGGCATTGACGGCGGAGGAGAAGCGCCAAAGGCTCGAGACCGCCGCGGTCGGGTGATCGGCGAGGCGCTTGGCGCCTCCAGCGAGGCGCTCGGCGCAGCTGGCGTCGAGGAGCCGCGCCTCGACGCCGAGCTGTTGCTGGCCGCGGCGACGGGCTGGGACCGGGCGCAGCTGGTGGCCAGCCCCGAGGCCGAGATCCCGCCACCGGCAGCCCGCCGGTTCGCGGAGATGGTGCGCCGCCGCCTGCGCCGCGAGCCGGTCGCCTACATCCTCGGGCGGCGCGGCTTCCGCCACCTCGACCTCGCCGTCGATCCGCGCGTGCTGATCCCGCGACCGGAGACGGAGCTGCTGGTGGAGGTGGCGTTGGAGCGGTGGCCGCGCCGGGTGCTCGACGTCGGCACCGGCTCGGGCGCGATTGCGCTCGCGGTCGCAGCCGAGCTGCCCGAGTGCGCGGTCGTCGCCACCGACACCTCGGCCGCGGCGCTCGCCGTCGCCCGCGCCAACGCGGAGCGCCTCGGGCTCGCCGAGAGGGTTGAGCTCTTCGAGGGGACGCTTCCGCCGGAGGGCGGATTCGAGCTGGTCTTGGCGAACCTTCCCTACGTGAGCGAGGCCGAGTGGGACGATCTCGACCCGGAGGTGACCGAGTGGGAGCCGCGCGCAGCGCTGCTGGCCGGACCCGACGGCCTCGACGCCATGCGCACGGCAATTCCAGAGCTTGCCGGGG
Organism: uncultured Conexibacteraceae bacterium; assembly: GCA_964591825.1. Taxonomy (GTDB): domain Bacteria; phylum Actinomycetota; class Thermoleophilia; order Solirubrobacterales; family 70-9; genus VRUE01. The sequence continues at coordinate 8,091 of CAZQET010000234.1, read as the reverse complement.
TGGGCGATGCGATCGGCCTTGAGGTCGGCGAGGGCCAGGCTCCGACCGTCGCCGAGCTCTTCCGGCGCGCCGGCTTCGGCGCGGTCGAGACTCGCGCCGACCTGGCCGGGATCGATCGCGTCGTAATTGGCTGGAGGGGAGCGGGGCCATGACGGTGACGATCTCGATCGAGCGCGACGGCGAGGACCGGGCGCGGACCGGCCTCGAGCTGACGATCGCCGCCGGCGGGGTCGCGATCTTTCCCGCCGACGGCCTCTACGGCCTTGCCTGCGATCCGCTCAACCCGACCGCGGTCGAGCGCATCCACCGGATCAAGGGCCGTGACGACGGCAAGCCATCGGCCGTCCTCTACTTCTCGCCGCTGGCGATGCGGGAGCTGGTGGACGCGCTCGGTGAGCGCACCCGCGCGGCGGTTGGCGGGCTGCTGCCGGGCCCCCTGACCTTCGTCATCGCCAACCCTCGGCACCGCTATCCACTCGCCTGCCGGGAGGATCCCGAGCGGCTCGGCATCCGCCTGATCGGAGGCCCGCTGGCGGGGGCGATGTGCCCGCTCTTCCAGACGTCGGCCAACCGCAGCGGCGAGCCGGCGCCGGCGCTGTTCGCCGACGTTCCGCGCGAGATCCTCACCGAGGTCGACCTGGCGATCGACGGTGGGGCGCTCACCGGAAAGCCCTCGACCGTGGTCGACCTGACCGAGTTCGATTCGAGCGGCGGCTGGGAGGTGCTGCGCGAGGGCGGGATGCCCGTGGAGGAGCTTGCCGCCCGCCTGGGCGACCTCTGATCAGCTGTTCTAGTTGACCCAAACAGCCTGGATCAGTACTGTGTGCTCTGATGGCACAGCAAGCCGCAGATCGCGAGGCCACACCCTTCTCCACCGATCCCGCCGCGGAGCTGCCGGTTGGCGTCCAGCTCTCCTGGCGCCTGCGGGCGCTGATCGCCACCGGCCGGCTCGCCGCGGGGGAGCGGCTGCCCAGCTTCCGCCAGCTGGCCGGCTGGGCCGGGGTCAACGTCAACACCGTGCGCTCCGTCTACGCCGGCCTCGAGCGCGAGGGACTGGTGGTCAGCCGCCAGGGACAGGGCACCTTCGTCGCCGAGCGGATCGCGGCGGCGCCGGAGCTGGAGGAGATCGCCGGCGAGGCGTTGCGGCGGGCGCTCGGCGCCGGTCTCGATCCCCGTGATCTGGTCGTGGTTACGGAGGCCTGCGCCAACATGGGCCTGGGCGCGGATGATGACCCGGCGGTCGAGGGCGAGGAGCTGCCGGACCTTGCCGAGGAGAGCGAGGCGATCGAGGTGCGCCATGAGCTGCGCCGCCAGATTGCCCGGCTCGAGATCGAGCTCGCCGCCTACACCCGCGACCTGCCGGGTGATATGCCGACCGCGGGCCGCTTCTCCAAGGCGCACGTGGCGGGCGTGGGGGAGCTCGAGCAGACCCGCGACACGCTGATCGCGCAGCTCTCCGAGGCGCAGCGCTCGGCGGAGCTGCGGGCGCGCCAGATCGGCGAGGCACGGGCCAAGCGCGAAGCGCAGCTTGGCAAGGAAGGCGACGGATCGGCAGGATCGGGCGGGGGCCCCCTCGGCGGGGCGATGAGCTGGTGGCGAGCGAAGTCCTAGAGCGCCTATCGCTGCCAACCAAGGCCGCCTTCGAGCAGGTGGGGGAGATGATGATCCTCACCGCGAAGACGCTCCTCTCGGCGGTCCGGCGTCCCTATCCCTATGGCGAGGAGCTGGTCTGGCAGTTCCTCTTCGTCCTCAAGCTCTCCTGGTTTCCGCTGCTGATCTCGACCTTCGCGCTGAACCTGGGCGCGCCGGGGCTGCAGGCCGCTGGCGTGCTCTCGCTCTTCGGCGCCCTCGACCGGCTCGGGGGCTTCTTCGTGCTGACCGCGATCCGCTGGATCGGCCCCCTGGTCACCGCCGTGGTCGTCGCCGGCGTCGCCGGTACGGCGATCACCGCCGACCTCGGCGCTCGCAAGATCCGCGAGGAGCTCGATGCCCTGCAGGTGCTCGGCGTCGACCCGATCAAGAACCTGGTCGTGCCGCGCTTCCTGGCGCTGATGGTCGTCACCGCCCTGCTCGACATCTTCGCGATCGTCTTCGGGCTCTCGGCTGGGATCGGCGCCGAGCTGCTCTACCACCAGTCGCTCGGCGGCTTCTTCGCCACGCTCTTCTCCAACGCGACCGTCACCGACCTCTGGGCCTCCGTCCTGATGTGCACGATGTTCGGCGCGATCATCGCGATCGTCTGCTCGTTCAAGGGGATGACCGCCTCGGGTGGCGCCGCCGGGGTGGGGCGCGCGGTCAACCAGGCGGTGGTGATCGCCCTGGTCGCCGTCTTCTTCTTCCAGTTCGTGGTCACCTCGGTCCTGCTCGCGACCAACCCCGAACTGCAGTCGATTCGATGATCGGTTGGCTCGACGCGCCGCGGGAATGGCTCGACGCCTTCGGTGAGATCGTCGCCTTCGGCGTGCGCGTCGCCGGCCTCGTCTACAGCGGCAGGGTCTTCAAATTCTTCGGCGAGAGCCTGCGCCAGGCCGGCATCCTGATCTTCGGCTCGGCGGTGATCATCTGGGCCTTCGTCTTCATCCTCGGCCTCCAGTGCGGGGTGCAGGGCGCTTACTTCAACCGCTCGATCGGCGCCCCCTCGCTGGCCGGCCTCTTCGGCGCCTACTGCGACCTGCGCGAGGGCCTGCCCTACGCCTTCGGCTACATCCTCTCCGCCAAGGTCGGCACCGGGATCGTCGCCGAGCTGGGCGCGATGCGGATCTCCGACGAGATCGACGCGCTGGAGGTGATGGGGATCCAGCCGCTGACCTTCCTCGCCGCCACCCGCCTGCTCGGCGCCTGGATCGCGATTCCCTTCCTCTACCTGGTCGGCATCGGGGTCGCCTACGCGGCCACCTACATCGCCGTCGTGCAGCAGGTGGGCGACGTCTCCTCGGGCGGCTACCTGCTGATCTTCTGGATGTTCCAGAACCCGCCCGATCTCTTCTTCAGCCTGACCAAGGCGATGGTGATGGCGACCGCGATCGTGCTGGTCGGCTGCTACTACGGCTACACGGCGTCCGGCGGCCCGGTCGGGGTGGGGACGGCGACTGCGCAGTCGATGGTCGTCAACATCATCCTCGTCCACATCATCGGCATGCTTGGCACGGTCGTCTTCTGGGGCTCCAACCCGCGCGCCCCGATCGGCGGCTAGCAGCCGGTGTCGCCGCGGTAGGGGAGGCGGACCAGGCGGCGGCTGATGTTGTCGCCCTCGTTGGACTCGTAGAGCAGGTTGTCGGGGTCGACGATCATCACGAAGGCGAAGCAGCCGCGCAGGCCGCCGACCGGGATCCACTGCTTGTCGTAGTCGGCCGGGTAGATGTCCGACCAGCCGACCGAGGTGCCGAGCGTGACCCGGTTTTCGTAGGGGTTTTGGTTGCAGCCCGGGTAGTGGCGGACCTCGGGCGAGCGTTTGCCGGGGCGGGTCCGCTCCAGGTCCCGCAGGCAGTAGTTGAGCTTGGGCCCGGTGCGCACCCGGCGCACGAGCCGCCCTTCGGGGTCGACCTTCCAGAGCTCGAAACGGGCCAGCTGGTGGACCTTCCAGTAGCCGCCGCCGAAGTAGGCGCCGACGTTGGCGAAGCGCAGCGTGGCACGGGTTCGCACGTCGATGTGGCCGCCGCCCTTGCGGTAGATGCGCTGGGTCACCCGCATCCGGCGCCAGCCGTCGCGGTGGCCGTGGACCTCCATCGGACCGAGGCCGCGGCTACGCACGTCGCTGGTCGCCCGCAGCAGGGTGCGACCGCCGCTGTGCTGGACGTAGAGCTCGGTTGGCGGCCCGATGCGCAGGTTGGGGCAGCGCAGCGCCTGCGCTTTCTTCCCCGAGCAGGGGCCCTTGAGGGCCGCCGTCCCCGCCTTCGCGGCGCTGCCGAGCAGAGCGCAGCCGGCGACGCCGAGGAGAAGCGCGAGACGGGCGAGCTTGGCGACCACGCACCACATCTATACCCGCTTCGATCATCCATGGTCGTTGCTATGGTCGCCCGGTGAGCGAGGAATTGCCGCAGAATCTCCAGGCCGCGCCACTGACCGAGGTGGACCCCGAGATCGCCGCCGTGCTCGAAGCCGAGCTGCGGCGCCAGCAGGGTACTTTGGAGATGATCGCCTCGGAGAACTTCGTGCCGCAGGCGGTGCTCGACGCGACCGGCTCGGTACTCACCAATAAGTACGCCGAGGGCTACCCCGGCCGGCGCTACTACGGTGGCTGCGAGGAGGTCGACGTTGCCGAGCAGCTGGCGATCGACCGGGCCAAGGAGCTGTTCGGCGCCGAGCACGCCAACGTCCAGGCCCACTCTGGAGCGCAGGCCAACAACGCCGTCTACATGGCGCTGCTCGAACCCGGGGACACCTTCCTCGGCCTCGCTCTCGACCACGGCGGCCACCTCAGTCACGGGATGAAGATCAACGTCTCCGGCACGCTCTACAACCCGGTTCCGTACCACGTCCGCAAAGACGATCTGCTGGTCGACATGGACGAGGTCGCCGCGCTTGCCGAGGAGCACAAGCCGAAGCTGATCGTCGCCGGCTGGTCGGCCTACCCGCGCCAGCTCGATTTCGCCGCCTTCCGCCAGATCGCCGATTCGGTCGGGGCCAAGCTGATGGTCGACATGGCCCACTTCGCCGGCCTCGTCGCCGCCGGCGAGCACCCCAACCCGGTGCCGCACGCCGACGTCGTCACGACGACGATCCACAAGACCCTCTGCGGCCCGCGCAGCGGCATGATCCTCTGTAAAGAGGAGCACGCGAAGGCAATCGACAAAGCCGTCTTCCCAGGTCAGCAGGGCGGGCCGCTGATGCACACGGTCGCCGCCAAGGCCGTGGCGCTTCGAATCGCTGCCAGCGAGCAGTTCCGCGCCCGCCAGCGGCAGACGATCGCCAACGCCAAGGCCTTCGGCGCCGGCCTCGAAGCCAGCGGCGTGCCGGTGCTCACCGGCGGCACCGACGTTCACCTGGTCCTCGTCGACCTGACGCCCTCGGGGCTCGACGGGAAGACGGCGGAGACGCGGCTGGAGGAGGTCGGGATCACCGTAAACCGCAACGCGATCCCCTTCGACCCGCGGCCGCCGATGAACCCCTCGGGGCTGCGCATCGGCACCCCGGCCCTGACCACCCGCGGCCTGGTCGAGGAGGACATGACCGAGATCGCCTCGGTGATCGCCGCCGCCCTCTCCGATGAGTTCGAGACCGAGAAGGACTCCCTCTCCGAGCGCACCCGGTCTCTGATGGAGCGCTACCCGCTCTACCCCCAGCTTTCGCCCGCGGCCGTTTGAGGATTTGGGTCGACTGCACGGCGGCGGCGCACCCGCTGGTGCTGAGGCCGTTGATCGAGCGCTTCGAGGCCCGCGGGGACGAGGTGCTGGTTACGGCGCGGGAGTACGGGCAGACGTTGGGGATCCTCGAGCGGCTCGGGATTCCCCACCTCTGCGTGGGCGAGCACGGTGGCGCTTCGGCGCTCGGCAAGGCGGGGGCGCTGGCCGGCCGCTCGACGCGGCTGGCGGGCGTGGTCTGGAAGCGCCGGCCGGAACTGGCGCTTGCCCACGGCTCGGTCGACCTCGCCCTCGTCTCCTCGCTGCTGCGCATTCCCTCCGTGCAGATGCAGGACTACGAGTTCGCCGGCTGGCAGCGGCAGATCGCCTTCCGAGCGGCGCGCCGGGTGCTCGTCCCGGACTCGATTCCGCTGGACCGCTTGCGCAGGATCGGGGCGAAGGAGCGCAAGCTGGTGCGCTACCCAGGGCTGAAGGAGGAGTACTACCTCGCCGGCTTCGAGCCCAATCCCGCCGTCCTGGAGGAGCTCGGCCTCGATCGCGAGAGGGTGCTGGTCGTCGTCCGGCCGCCGCCCGAGACCTCCGAGTATCACGCCCGCAACGACGTCTACGGCGCCGCGACTCGGCGCCTGGCTGACGCCGAGGGCGTTCAGGCGGTGGTGATCCCGCGCACCGAGCGCCAGGGCGCCGAGGTGCGGGCAATGGGAGCTCCGAACCTGGTCGTGCCCGAGCATGCGATCGACGCCCAGAGCCTGATCGCCTTCGCCGACCTCGTCGTCAGCGCGGGGGGGACGATGAACCGCGAGGCCGTTGCCCTCGGCACCCCGGTCTACACCACCTTCGCCGGCCGCATGGGCGGCGTCGACGAGGCGCTGATCGCCGACGGCAGGCTGCGCGTGCTCTCCGATCCCGCTGAGCTGCAGCTGCGCAAGCGCGAGGCTCCGGTCGGGGTTCTGGGCTCGCGCGACCCGGATTTCCTCGTCGAGAGCGTGCTCGGCGCCATCGGCTAGCCCCCGCCCCCAGGTGCAACGTGTTGTCCACGTCATGGGTGTAGAACGCGTTGCACCCCGGGTTGGTGGCTGGTCGGTCGAGTAGCCTGGGCCGACCCGCTTGATCCGCGGGCCAAGCGACATGGCAGCGACCACCGACGCCGTTCTCGCCTTTCTCGTAGCGGCCGCGATCGCCTGGCTGCTGGTTCCCTACGCCGAGCGGCTCGCCTTCCGCATCGGCGCCATCGACATGCCGAAGGAACGCGGGCTGCACGACAGGCCGATGCCGCGCCTTTCGGGGCTGGCGATCTTCGCCGGGATCGAGGTGGCGGGGTGGATCTGGCTTCCGGGCGACGGCGAGAGCCGCTCGATCCTGCTCGGCGCCGCGGCGATCGCCCTGGTCGGCGTCATCGACGACGTATGGGAAATCCCGGCGCTGCCGAAGCTGTTGGGTCAGATCGGCGCCGCGCTGATCCCGGTGGCCGGCGGCGTTCGGGTGGACAACCTGACCCTGCCCTTCATCGGCGGCTTCGAACTTGGCTGGCTCGCCTGGCCGCTGACCGTGCTCGGCATCGTCGCCGTGGTCAACGTGATCAACTTCATCGACGGGGTCGACGGCCTCGCCGCCGGAGTCTGCGTGATCGCCGCGATCGCCCTGGCGGTGATCGCCCTCTCGCTGGAACGCAACTCCGCCGGCGTGCTGGCGGCGTTGACCGCGGGCGGCGCGCTCGGCTTCCTCCGCCACGGCTTTCCGCCGGCCTCCAGCTTCATGGGCGACACCGGCTCCAACCTGCTCGGCTACCTGCTCGCCACCGCCTCGGTGCAGGGCGCGCTGAAGACCAACGCCGTCGTCGCCCTCGTCTTCCCGCTCGTCGTGCTCGCGGTGCCGATCCTCGATACGGGCTTCGTCGTCGCCAAGCGACTCAAGTACCGCCAGCCGATCTACCAGGCGGACACCTGGCACTTCCACCACCGAATGGCCAACATCGGCTTCTCCCAGCGGCGCACCCTCGCCTATCTCTACGGCTGGACCCTGGCCCTGGCCGCCCTCGCGCTCGCCCTGCGCTTCGTCCCCTACAGCGACAACCACGGTCACTTCAACGCGCTGTGGACCGCGGTGATGGTCGCCTTCGGCCTGCTTGCCGTCGCAACCAGCGTCTATCTGGTCTACGTGCTGGAGATCCTCAAGCTGCGCCGCGGGCGCCTCAATCCCGAGACCGGCGAGTTCGAAGCGATCGAGCTGGACGACGGCGCTTCCTCGCCGCACTACCCGGGCGATAATCCCGGCAATGCTGCACAGAAGGCCCATCGGACTTAGTAACAGGTTGTAACAAGCCTCACGAACCGGCTCTAGAAAGCGGATCGTCGGCCCTTTCGGTTATAGTCGCTCGTCCGCCCGCCGAAGCACAGACGGGCGAATTTTATGTCTCCTCCCAAGTACGTCGACCTGCTGGTCCTTGCCGCCGCCCTCGCCGTTTTCCTGGTCGGAGACCTGCCCATGCTCGGTTTCGCCGTCGGCGCCGTCGCCTGGCTCGCGCAGCGCGGCATCCAGATGCTGGCGGCGCGGCGGGCACAGGCCGAGCTGGCGGCGGGACGCAGGCAGCGAGCGATGGGAATCGTCGCGGCGACGACGCTCGGACGGGTCTGGCTGCTGGCCACCGCGGTCCTCGTCACGGGCCTGGTCGAACGGGAGGCGGGCCTGGCGGAGGCGATCATGGTCGCGGTTCTCTTCACGGTCTCCTTTGCCGCCCAGGGCATCTCCCACCTCTTCGCTGAAGAGCCGGAGGCCGGCAAGGCATGAGCAC
>CAZQET010000233.1:0-2036 GCA_964591825.1 uncultured Conexibacteraceae bacterium | reverse complement strand
GCAGACGGTCGAGCTGCGGTTCGGCAGCGAGGACGTCACCGAGGAGAGTGCCGAGGCACTCCTTGCGGCCATCGCCGGGTTGCCGGCACGGAGCACGGTGGCGTTCGACGTCGTCGCCGACGAGCACGGAATTCGTCATTACCTGCGAGCAGATCAGGCAACGCTCGATCTGCTCTCCGGTCAGCTTCGTGGCCTGCTGCCGGGCTTGCGGATGGAGCCGGCCGAGATGCCGGCGGTGTCGTGGTCGAGCGGAGCCGCGCTGCGGCTCGCTGGAACGCATCCGGTGCTGCGACAGACCGCTACCGTCGAGGCGGCCGCCAGCCTCTTGGGGGCGATGCAGCCGCTGGGTGCTTTCGAGGTGCTGATGCTGCGCTGGCAGCTTGCGGCCGGCACGCGGCCATCGATGCCGGATCTGCTGCCGAGACGGCGGGGACGGCAGTCAGAGCATGGGCTGGTTGAGGCGCTCGTGCGTGAGACGGGTGTGACCTCGGACCAGGCGCGGGTCGTACGAGCCAAGTTCGCGGGGCCGGTGGTCGAGGCGGTCGGGATCGTGGCGGCAGCGGCCAAGCATCCCAAGCGGGCTGAGCATCTGCTGGCGCGGCTGGTGGCGGTGATGCGTTCGCGCCAGAGCGCTTACGGACGGTTCGGTGTCCGGCGGTATGGCTCCAAGCGGGTAGCCCGGTTGGTGGCCCGGCGTCGCCTGCTGAGCCCGAGCGCGTACGCACCTTCGGAGCTGGCAGGCATCCTCGGCGTCCCGGTCGAGGCACCGCCGCTGCCTGGTTTGGTCTTGGACGCGGCGCCTGTTCTGCTGCCTTCGCCGCGCATCCCTTCAAAGGGACTGGTGTTGGCGGAGTCGACCTGGCCGGGACGGATGCGGCCGCTGGCGCAGCCGGTCCTCGGAGCGCTTAACCACAGTCTGATTACCGGGCCGAGCGGCGTGGGCAAGAGCCACCTGACGACCAGTATTGCGGTGCAGCACTGGCAGGCCGGCGCCGGGCTGTTGGTGGTCGATGGCAAGGGCGATCTCGTCGACGCGATCCTCAGCCATGTCTCGGACCGGGTGGACGACGTCATTGTGCTCGACCTCGGTAGCACCGATCGGCTGCCGGGTCTGCGGCTGTTTGCTCGACACGCCGATCCCGAGACGACAGCGGAGCTGGTCTTGGGGATCCTGGCCGATGTCTTCGCTTCGAGTTGGGGACCGTTGACGAGCCGCTGGCTTCGCGCCAGCCTGATCGCTGTCGCACATGACCCGCAGGGGACGCTGGCCGATCTGCCGTTCGTCTTTAGCGATGACGCCTACCGCCGCCGGCTGCTCGCCCGCATCAAGGACCCCCTGCTGCGAAGCACGTTCGCGGCCTTCGAGAACATGGGTGCCCAGGAGCGCGCACATCAGATCAGCGCGCCGCTCGGCAAGCTCGAGGAGATCATCGGCCGCAGGGTTGCTCGCACCGTGCTGGCCCAACCGGCGCCGGCTATCGATATGGCCGATGTGCTGCGCGGCGGCAAGATGGTGCTCGTTTCTTTGGCGCCGGGCCGAGCGGGCGTTGGCGTTTCACGCCTGGTCGGCGCGCTCGTGGTCTTCCAACTGTTCGCGGCTGTCCAGGCGCGCGCGGGGTTGCCAGCAGCCAAGCGACGACCCTTCCACTTTCTGTGCGACGAGCCTGCTGTGCTCGGAGACATGCCGGTGCCCATCGACAGTCTCTACGAGTTGGGGCGCGGGCTTGGCTGCGGCGTTCTGCTCAGCCTGCAATCGCTGAGCCAACTCAGCCCCGAGCTGCGCGCTGCCGCCACGACCAACGCCGCGACCTGGATCGTGTTTCGTCAGGCAAGCGCCGATGCCCGGCTGCTGGCACCGGAGCTGCCCGGCGTCCGACCGGAGGCACTCGGCAACCTGGCCGCGTTTGAAGCGGTGCTGCGCATCGGGCTCGGTCCGGGTGATGTGGCGCCTCCGGCGACCGGGCGCACCTACCCGCTCCCGCCACCGACCAGCGACCCCGAGGTCGTGCGGCGGGCGTCCGCTGAGCGCTATGGCG
>CAZQET010000232.1:0-1657 GCA_964591825.1 uncultured Conexibacteraceae bacterium | reverse complement strand
CCGGTGCTGATCTACGTGGCGGTCGACTTCTCCGGCTCCCGCACCCTGCAGCGCCTCACCGTGCCGCTCAGCCCGTAGCTGGCGCCGGAACGCCACCAACCTGTCGCCGCCTACAGCGGCTGCATGGAGCGTCCTCCAATCACTCCCCGGGGGCGCGGACGAGGCGGTCCATCACCCGCAGCCGCGGCCCCGCCGGCGCCAAGCGCCCGGCCGCCATCATCGCCCGCACCATCGCGCCCGGCACCACCACCCGCCGGTTGCGCGCCAGCCCCTCGACCCCCGCCCGCGCGACCGAGGCCGGCGTCTGCCAGAGGAATTTCGGCAACAGCCGCTCCACCGGCTGGGGGCCGTTGGCGGCGAAGAACTCGCTCGCCACCCCGCCGGGGAAGACCGTGCTCACCGCCACCCCGCGCCGGCGCAGCTCCGTGTGCAGGGCATCGCCGAAGGCGAGGCAGAAGGCGCGCGTCGCGCCATAGGTGGCATAGCGCGCCATCGGCACGAAGGCGATCCCCGAGGAGATCGTCAGGATCCCCCCGGCCCCCCGCGCGACCATCCCCGGCGCGAAGCTGCGCGAGAGATCGACCACCGCCTCGCTCATTACCCGCACCTGCTCGAGTTGGCGCTGCGGGTCCGATTCGACGAAGTCGCCGTAGCTGCCCAGACCGGCGTCGTTGACGAGGACCTCCACTTCCAGGCCCAGTGCGGCCACCCGCTCCGGCAGCTGCGCCCGCGCCCCCGCGTCGGCCAGATCGCAGGGCAGCGCCTCGGCGCGGACCCCGTGCGCGGCGCTCAGCTCCGCAGCGAGCGCCGCCAGCCGCTCCTCGCGGCGGGCGAGGAGCGCCACGCCGTGGCCGCGCCCGGCCAGCTCGCGGGCGATCGCCGCGCCGATCCCAGCTGAGGCTCCCGTCACCAGGCAAGTTCCCTCTGGCCTCGGCGCGGGAAGCCAGGACTTACGTCGCAGGACGCCCACGACCTTCTCCGCCCCGTTTCGCCACTCGCTCCAAGCCGGTCCAACAGAACTCGAGCAGCCGCTCGACGATCTCTTCTCGGGGAACTTCCGGGTGCTCATACCACCAGGAGGCGAGTCCGTTCTGGGACATCTTCAGCAACTCCGCGAACATCTCCGCCGCTCGCGCCGGGTCTTCCTCTCCGGCAAGCGCTTCCCCCGCGCTCGCCTCGATGAAGGCAGCGATCCCGGCGGTCGCCTCGCGGCCGAGCCGGCGGAAGGCCGCGGCCACCGCCGGGTCGGTGGGCGGGTCGCGGAACATCATCCGCCAGGCGAAGCGGTGCTCCTCGACGAAGCGAAAGTAGGCATCGACGCCGACCCGCATCCGCTCCTCCGGCGCCTCGGGGGTGCCCTGCAAGGCCGCGCCGACGAAGCCGAGCAGCTCCGCGGTCTGGCGCTCGAGCAGCTCGATCTGCAGCTTTGCCTTGGAGGCGAAGTGGTCATAGATCACCGCCGGCGTGATCCCCGCCGCCCGCGCGATCTCGCTCATCGAGGCTTCCTCATAGCCCCGCTCGGCGAAGACCTCCATCGCGCCCGCCAGGATCCGCTCGCGGCGCTCGGCGGGGGAGAGGCGGCGTCTTTTCTCCTCGGCGGCGGGCATCGGTCAGAGTTTTACCAAATGAACGTTTGGTAATATACCGAACATCCATT
>CAZQET010000231.1:0-3345 GCA_964591825.1 uncultured Conexibacteraceae bacterium | reverse complement strand
AGATGGCACCTCCGACACCCCCGAGAGTCGACCACATGTGTCGGAAGTGTTCGACCCTCAGTGGGATGACCCTCTTTTTGAAACACGTTCTTAGACGCAGGGCACGCCGCGGCGGCTACTGCCGAGCTGTTCTCGGCGTGTTCGTGCTGATCGTCGGGGTCCCTATCTGCGCGGTCGAGGTCTATGCCCAGTTTGTCGAAGGCACGGACCTGATGAGTCTGCTCTTCCCGATCGTGGTGGCGCTGTTTCTGCTCGGCCTCGTCGTCAAGGAAATCGAGGCCCTGGGCAGCGATCCTCTCATCGTGCAGGGCAGGGTCGTTGAGAAGGGTCGGTTCACGCTCGACGGCCTCGACTTCGGGGGGCTTCTGCAACAGGCTTATCAGGGGCGAGCCATCGTCCTGGACGTCACCAAGGCGATGACGGTCGACCGGGACGGCGAGACGACAACCGATCTCGATCATCTGAAACGTCAGACGATTCCTGTGACGTGGCGAGTCCACCGTCGGGCGGCGGTGAATCGAGAGATGGTTCTGATCTGCACGTCCGCCGCACGCGGGGTGGCCACACGTTCGCCTGCGTCCGGCGTGGTGTTCCCGGCAGATGCGCGGGCGGTCGCCAGCGCGCCGGCCTCGCCTGCGGGAATCAAGTCGGTCGAGCGATCAGACGTAGACGGCTAGATCCCGGCGCGGCTCGATCGGCTGCCCTGGCTGAAGTTCCACTGGCTCGTGGTGATCGGGGCCGTCTCGCATTCAGGACGTAAGTTGCAACTTACGTAAGTAGCTGCTTAAATAAGTCAACCATGATGCTTGAGATCGAGGATCGCGCTCTTGGGGACGTCGCCGCAGCGATCGCGACGCGTCGCCGCCGCGAGATCCTGCTCCTGATTCGCAATGGCGAGATGGGAGCGGGAGAGATTGCCGAGCGCTTCGACGTCTCTCGGCCGGCGATCTCCCAGCACCTCGGGGTGCTGCGCGAGGCGGGGCTGGTCGAGGAGCGGCGCGAAGGGACGCGGCGGCTCTACCGGGCGCGGCCCGAGGGGCTCGCCGGCCTGCGGGACTTCCTCGATCGCTTCTGGACCGATCGATTGGAGCGGCTGCGTCTGGCCGCCGAGCTGGAGCAACAAAGGAGGAACAAACGTGGCAAACGCAGAGACGGTGGACGCGGTCGAGGTCGAGATCAGGATCGCGGCGAAGCCTGAGACTGTCTTCGACTTCTTCACCGACCCAGACAAGATGATCCAGTGGATGGGCCGCTCGGCGGAGCTCGACGCCCGGCCCGGCGGCGCCTTCCGCTGCGACATCAACGGCGACGCGATCGCCGCCGGGCAGTACCTCGAGCTCGACCCGCCGAGCCGGATCGTCTTCAGCTGGGGGTGGGAGGGCGAGGACGCCGTGACCAAGCCCGGCGCCAGCAGGGTGGAGGTCTCGCTTGCGGCCGACGGCGACGGCACGCGCCTGCGCCTCACTCACCACGACCTGCCGACCGCCGAATCGGCCGAGAAACACGGCCATGGCTGGCGCCACTACCTGGACCGCCTCGCCGTCGCGGGCGCCGGCGGCGACCCCGGCCCCGACGAGTACGCCGAGGCCTGAGCGGGCCACGGCAGGCAACCCAATCTAGGAAAGGAATGACGATGGGCAATCCGACTATGTGGTTCGAAGTGGCGGCGAAGGACCGCGAGGCGGCGAAGGGCTTCTATTCGCAGCTGTTCGATTGGCAGCTGACCGATATGGACGCGATGCCGTACACGACGATCGACGCCGGTGGCGAGGGAATCCCCGGCGGCATCGGCTCGGCTCCCGACGGACACCCGGGACATGTCACCTTCTACGTCCGGGTCGAGGACATCGAGGCTGCGCTGGCCAGGGCCGAGCAGCTCGGCGGCAAGCGGCTGATGGACCCGGTTGACATCCCCAGTGGCCAGATCGCGATGTTCGCCGATCCCGAGGGTCACGAGATCGGCCTGATGACGCAGACGGGCTGACCTGGAGGACCGCGCAGCCGACATTGACCACACTAGAGTGGGGTCAATGTCGGCTGCGCGAGCAGCGCCTGTGAACGAGGTGATTGGGCGCTCGTCTTCCGGGTACCGCGAGGGGATGCCTTCGCGCCGATTCAGCGCCACCGCCGCGATCGCCGGGGCGGTGCTGGTGCTCTCCCTCTCGATCCCCTCCCTGGCCGAGGGTGTGCCCCGCCGCTTCTGGGGCGTCGTGCCGCAGGCCTGGCCGAGCGCGCAGCAGCTTCAGGTCCTCAAGCGCGGTGGGGCGGACAGCATCCGCTTTGCGGTCAACTGGAACCAGTCCTCGCCGGGCGCCGCCATTGACTGGTCGGAAGCCGATCGCAAGATGGAAGGGGCGGCGCGGGCCGGGATCGAGGCGCTGCCCTTCCTCTATGGCGCGCCCTCGTGGGCGGTGCGCTCGCGTCCGGTGCCCGGCACTCACGGCGGGCTCAGGGTGCCGACGCACCTGCCCGTGGCCGGACACGCCGGCAGGGACTGGGCCGCCTTCGTGCGGGCCGCGGTTCAGCGCTACGGGCCGGGCGGCAGCTTCTGGAACGAGCATGGGAACGTGCCGAGGCGCCCGGTTCACGTCTGGCAGGTTTGGAACGAGCCGAACTTCAAGTACTTCGTCGCCCGCCCGCGGCCCCGAGAATACGGTCGCCTCGTCAAGCTCACGGCGCACGCGATCCGAGCCGTCGACGGCCACGCGAGGATCGTGCTCGGCGGCCTCTTTGCGCGGCCGGGGGAAGCCGGGCGCTTCCATCCGCCACGGGCCTACTTCGCAGCCGATTTCCTGGCTCGGATGTTGAGCGGGACGCCCGGGGTGCGGTCGAAGTTCGACGGCGTCGCCCTCCACCCCTACGCCGCCGACTTCAGGCGCCTGCCCGGGATAATCGAGGAAGTGCGCACGGCGCTGCGCCGCCACGGAGCCGCCGTCAAGGGTCTCTGGCTGACCGAGCTGGGCTGGAGCTCAGAACGCCCGAGCAGGAGCGACTCCTTCGCCAAGGGGGTTCGCGGACAGGCGCGGCAGTTGAAGGGCGCCTTCGCACTGCTGCGCCGGCATCAGCGGGCCTGGAGGCTGCGCCGCGTCTACTGGTTCTCGGTCGACGACCAGCCTGGCATCTGCAACTTCTGCGGCGGCAGCGGGCTGTTCGGAGCAGGCTTCCGGCCGAAGCCGGCCTGGCACGCCTTCATGCGCTTCGCGCGCTAGCTGTTCTGCCTCAAGACGTCCCGAACGCGACTGACGGGAGGTCGGTCCCCGATCGAGCTGTGGCGTCGAACGTGGTTGTAGTGGTGGAGCCAGTGTGGCAGCGCCAACGCCCGGTGCTCTGAGGAGCGGTAGCGCT
>CAZQET010000230.1:0-4065 GCA_964591825.1 uncultured Conexibacteraceae bacterium | reverse complement strand
TATTTTGGCTGGCATAAGGAACCTTCGAGGTTTCTCTACGAGATGGGTGCGATCGATTGACGAGGATCGCGCTCACCCGACGCTCTTCTCATGCCGCTGTGGACATCGAGGATGGGGCCTTCGGGCTGAGGAATGCGCCAGCGGGCGGTTATCGTCTACGCGTCGCGCGACGCCTTCTTCTTGACGAGACGCTGAAGTAGCTTTGGTGGTGAAACCCCTGGGGCGTGCGGCTGGGCGGCAAAACGCTCGAGGGTCGCGATCTCCTCGTTCCTCTGCTTACGCTTGGAAAAGAGAATTGCCAGCTGCTCGTAATACCAAGGTGCGACGCCGGTACCTGTGGCTCTCGCCTCGTCCTCCGTGGCGTCGACTAGCTCGAGCAGCAGCTTCTCGGCCTCCTGATCGAGACCGCCACGCCGCAGCTCTTTGACTTGCTCGACGTAGTCGGTGTAGTGAGCCCCACGCACGTATCCGGGCCCCGACCCGCCATGAACCGACGAGGGGTCACTACGCCTGACGCCCGAGCCAGCACGAGACGGCGTGCCCTCATCGTCATTCGGCGGCCAAGCCGCGACGCGGCCAGCGTCATCGCGCCGGATGATTTCCGGACCTGGGCAGAGGCGCCGGTCGAGCCAAACATGGACGCCAACGTTCGGCGCCCGGTGAGACCCTCCTCGCAACAGACCGCAGACTTCGAAGCGGGAACAGCCGCAAGCGTCCAGCGGCGGAGCGAGCTGAGCCGCAAGGTGGCGGGCGAGGTGGCCGACGTGGCGACCCTCGACTTCAGCGCGGAAAGCATTGCCGTCATAGGGATTGGCAGGATCCCGAACAAGGACGACTGTGACCGGCAGGAGGTAACCGTTCTCACAGGGAGGACCAGCCAGAGCAGCGAGATCCTCTGTGTAGTGGCTCTCCCCGACGACAAAATTGCCAGGCGGCTCCCATCTGCGCCAGCTCTCGTCCTCACCCCAGCTAGCCGGGACGTTGGCTGGAGCCAGTTCCAATTTGGTTCTACGAAAATGGTCAAAAAAGCCCATAGAGGTCGATGATCCTACGAGTTTGGGTCAGGAGGCCCTTTTATGTGTCGGGATTGAGGCGGGACAGCCAAGGCGCTCAGCACTGAAGCGCAGACAACAGAATCCGTTTGGAGGCCGTTAGATTTGCCCCGTCATGCAGCAAAAGCACCGACAATCGTTCCTGGGTCTGCCATCATTGCCGGAATGGAGTTGCACGCACACGTCAAGCTCAGTGGCGATCGAAGCGGCGAGTACCTCATCGCTGAGGAGCGTCCCGACGGATCGCTCACGTTGGTGCCGGATACCTCGCTTGAGGCAATCCGCAAGCGCCTTGGAACCGAGCCGGCGACGCTGGCGGAGTTCGAAGCCGAGCATGGTCCCGTGCAGCCCTCCGACGGCGAGGGGTAGCCAGTGAGCAACAAGCCGGCCCGTCGGGCAACAGCCCTGTTCGACGACGCAGCCTTTGCCGAAGACCTGCGGCGAACCAGCGATGCTGGCCATGAAGCCGCCTTGGCGGCTAGACAGCAATACGAGCAAGGCGGAGTACCCGTAGACGATCTCCTCGCCTGTGAGGAGGAGGGTGCAGACGGGACGCGGCTGCCGCACTGCGTCAAGATCTATCTGCCGCGACCCTATGGCAAATTCGGCATGGTCTTCCGCATCGAGCGTCGTGAGAGCCGGACGGTGCTTGCATTTGTGGCCTTCGGCGTCCGCCATCACCCCCGGCAATCGCACGCTTCAACGGTCTATGAAATCGCCAGCCGGCGGCTCACTGGGTAGGGACAGATCTGGCCGCCAGAGTCCCGTTATGGCCGCTTGTATCTCGCCTAGATCCGCATGCACAAGCGGAATCGCAGGATTCAAGCCAAATCGTGGCTTGACAAATCATCCCTCCTAACGAGTAGGCCGCTGGTTCGAATCCAGCTCGGGGCATCGATCCCTAAACCAACAATTCCGACCCGATCAGCCCCGCCACCATCCAGCGCCCCCCTTCGGGCGCCATCGGGATGTTGAAGGGCTTACCGGCTCCGTCGCGGTAGACCAGGAAGCCGTGCTCCCCTTCGACCCGAAAGCTCAGCACGTGGATCTGGGCGGCCTGGGCAAGGGTTGACCTGGGCACCCCTTCCCCGAGCGCGGCCATCATCGCCGCGCAGTCCTGGGGGCCCTTCTTAAGGTGCACGGCGAGGGCTTTGAGCCGTTCGCGAATCGAGGCGGCCAGGTAGGTGCAGGCCTCAGCCCAGCGCCCCTGCGCGCGGGCGCTCAGGTAGGCCTCTGCGACTCGGGCGGCTTGGATGCGCTCGGTGCTCTCTGACTCGGTGCCGTAGGTCTGGATCGAGTTGTCCCCGCCCTTGGTGGTGGGCACGCCGGGGGCGGGGGCCTTGCTTCCCTGGTTGGGGAGTGGGTCGGGATCGGTCGGGGCGGGGCCGCTGGGGAGCTTTGCGGGCCTGGCGCTTGGCTTTGGCTTTGCGACCTTCGGCGCTGTCGAGGCGCTCGTGGTGGCGCTGGCGGCGGTGGAGCTCTCCCCTCCCCCACCGCCGCCGCAGCCGCTGAGCAACATGGCGGTGAGGCAAAGCAGCGCCCCAGCGCTCAGCGCTCCCCTCACCCCCGCACCTCACAGGTTTCGGTCAAGGTCGAGTCGAGCTTCGCCCCGCCCTCAAAGGCAAAGGTGGTGCGCGCCAGGGCGAAGGGCGCCTTGGCAAAGCCCTTGGGCGCCGGGCAGCCCGCCGAGACGTAGGAGCGCGGCTTACCGCGGTAGGCGTAGCGGCGCGAGAGGGTCAGCTCGATCCCCGTCAGCTTGCCCCAGGCAAGCAGCGAGGCGGGCAGGGTGGCACTGAGCAAGGTGCCAAAGCGCCCGCCCTTGATCGGCTTCACCGCAAAGGGGATGACGAAGGAGGTGGCAAAGGGATGGGAGGCATAGATCTGCCCGTAGAGGAGCGGCTTGCCGTGGCGCTTTGCGTTGAAGAGGAGCAGCTTGCCGTGGGTTTGGTAGGGCTCTTGTTCGCCGAGGCCGACCAGAGCCGAGAAGCTGCCGCGCCCCAGCAGCGAGGCGCGGCAGTTGGCCAGGGCGCGATTGGTCGAGGCGGGCTGGATCTTTGCCAGCGGGCAGAGCGGCAGGCCGGTTGCGTCGAGGTGACCGTTTCGGTTGATCTCGATCTCAAGCGCCTTCAGCTGGGCGGGCTCCCCGCCGGCGGCGCTTTCGATCTGCCCGCCGACGGTGACCGAGATCGGCGCCTGGCCGCTGCGCGGCAGACGGTGGGGGGAGAGGCGGCCGCTGACGGCGATCCGCAGATCGCCCTGCTGGGTGACCTGCGTGGAGGAGGCGGTGGCCGTCAGGTCGGGGGGATCGCTGGGCGGCGAGGCGGCACTGCCCTTCGCGCCGACACCTTGGATGGGTGATGCCCCGATTGGCGCCAGCGCCGCGTTGGTCGCCGAGTGGGGGTTGTAGGCGTAGATGCCCGAGCTCTCGCCGTTGCCCTGGGTGAGGTAGACGCGGCCGTTGTTGAAGGCGTTATCGACCGCCAGGCCGGTGGGCTCAGAGTCAAAGGTGTTTCGCTTGAGGCGGCCCTCATAGGTGCCGTTGGCGGCAAAGACATAGACCGTGGCCTGTGGCCTTTCGGTGAGCTGGGGCCCGAGCGTGTCGAGCACGTAGACCTCCCCGCTTTGGCTGTCAACGGCGACGGCTGAGCCCTGCAGGGAGCCAAAGCCCCCCGGTGGGCCACTGATCGCTTCCAGCTGGGTGTCGGTGGCGGGATCAAAGACCTTGACCGTGTCGGTTGAGGCGTCGGGGACATAAAGGCGCCCGGCGGTCAGGAAGTAGCCCGAGACGGCGATCCCGTAGGCGTCGCCGAGGCTGCCCTCGCCGATCCGCAGATCGCCGCCGCCTTGGGCTTCGAGCGGGTTGCCTTCGGGGTCATAGGCGGCGATGTAGGTGCGATCGTCGACGTAGGCATCGGCGCTGGCGGGGTCAACGGCGACGCCGGTGGGGTTGGCGTAGGGATCGGCGGGGTCCCCGGAGTCGATCACCTCGGCGGTGGCGAGCGAGGGCGGGGCG
>CAZQET010000229.1:0-8593 GCA_964591825.1 uncultured Conexibacteraceae bacterium | reverse complement strand
CTCGCCAAGCGCAAGGGCGCCGTGGTCGCCAAGACCCCGGGCTACACGATGGCCAAGGGACCGCGCAGCCTGCGCCTGCGCCTCGACCCGAAGCGCTGGCCGACCAAGCTCGACCTGCAGGTGCACGCCGTCAAGGGGCGGGCGAAGTGAGAGCGCGACGCGATCCCGCCGCGCCGCTCTTCGGGCTCCTCTGCGTGGGCCTGCTGCTGGCCGTGGCCCTCTGGCAGCTGGCGGGCCGGGCGGGCGCGCAGGCGGGCGGTGAGCTGATCGGCGAACCCTTCCTCGGCGCTCCGGCGCAGACCTTCCTCGGCGCCTCCCCGCAGGAGGCCTCGGGGGAGGTCTGGGCGACGACGAACGCCGAAACGCTTGCCCGCTACACCGACGGCGGCGGTTGGGAAACCCTGCCGACCCCGGTCGACACCGAGGGCAGGCCGATCGAAGGGCTGGGGTTCAAGGTCACCGCGACGGTGGGCAGGGCGACGCCCGCCGGCGGGGTTCTCGCCTTTGCCGAAGGGCGGGACGCCGACACCGAAGAAGAACACGCGCTGCTCGTCGTCCGCGACCCCGGCGGGCAGCTGCGCGAAGCGCCCGAACCGCCGAGCGAACTGCTCGGCCCCGTGCCGACGTTTCTCGAAGAAGGGAAGGTGCCCTTCCTCGCGGCGCTCGACCAGGGCGGGCAGACGCGCGACTTCGTGGTTCGCTCCGCCGCGGGCTTCGCCGCCCAGGGCGTGCTCTCGCTTCGCGCCGGCGCCTGGACTCGCGAGCCGGTGTGCGTCGCCTCCGTGCCGGGCCCGGGGTGCGCCCTCCCGTCCCCCGAATTCCGCGTGCGGGCGATCGACGCGAGCGAAGGCGAAGCCTGGCTGCTGGGCGAAGGCGGCGAAGCCGGTGAAGGGATCGAGCTCTTCCGTCGCGAACCGACCGGCGGGGTGGGGGGGACCGCGGTGTGGCGGCAGCAGCCGCTCGGACCCGCCGGCTCGCTGGGAGCGCGCTTCGCCCAAGAGGAACCGCTGGGCGTCGTCCTTCGCGCCCGGGCCGAGGGCCAGCCGCTCACCGTGAGCTCGGCCGGCGTCTGGCTCGACGCGGAGCTGGAAAGCGGCGGCGCCTCCTTCGAGGCGACGGCCTACTACGACATCGGCCAGGGCGAAATCACCGCTTCGTGGTGCGACCTCGAAGCGCCGGCCGGCCTCTGCAGTCGCTCGCTCGACTCCGAACTGCCCTCCGGCGACGGTCGCAGCTTCGCCTGGCCGCCGGCGGGTTCCGCCGAACCCTTCGGGCGGCGAGTCGTGACCGGGATCGGCCAGGGAGCGATCCTCAGCCTCGCCGGAGCTGGGTTCGAACGCGTTCCCCTCGCCGGCGGCGACGCAGGCAGCGAGCGGGGCGCGGCGCTCAGCGCTCCGGACCAGGGCTGGCTTGGCGCCGAACCGCCGCTGCGGCTGAGTCGCAATCCCGAAGCCAGCGCGCTCAGCTCCTGGCCCGTCCCGTTCCGGCGACCGCTGACCGCGATCGCGCCCGAGCCGGGAGCGCAGGTCGGCGCGCTCGGCTCCGAAGCGCTCGCGGTCGGGGGCAGCGGCGAGGTCGCCCGCTACCTGCCTGGGCAGGGTTGGGAACCGGAATTCCTGCTCACCGGCTCCGGCAAGCGGGCGACGCCGACGCTGCGGGGCGTGGCCTGGCCGGAATCCGGGCGGGCCTACGCGGTCGGCGACGGAGGGGCGATGTGGGTTTGGCAGAAGGCGACCGGGCTGTGGTCCGCGGACCCTGCCCAGTCGCCGAAGCTCCTGCGCGCCAACTTCACCGGCATCGCCTTCGACCCCGGCCACCCGAGTCGCGGCTACGCCGTCGGCAAGCAGGGCCTGTTGCTCCGCTACGGGCGCACCTGGACCCAGGAACCCCTGCCGGCGGAGATTCCCGGCGAAGCCAACTTCACCTCGATCGCCTTCGCCGGCGACGAGGCCCTGGCGACCTGGAAGTACCCGGTGAGCCACACCGCCTACGAGGGCGGCGTCATCGTCGACGACGGCTCGGGCTGGCGGGTCGACGAGGACGCTGAGGCGGCGCTCGGCAGTGCCGTGCCGCAGCGGCTCGCCGGGCTTCCCGACGGCGGCGCCGTGATCGCGACCGGCACCGGCCAACCGCAGCTGATCGAGCGCGAAGGACTCACGGCGCCCTGGCAGGCCGCCGCCGGAGGCCGGGTCGGCTTCCCGGCGGCCCTGGCGGCGGTTCGCGAAGGCGGCAGGCTGCGGGCGGTCGTCTCGGTGGTGCCGCAGGGCGAGCGACCGGCGCCGCAGGACAGCGATTTCGCCACCGACCTCGAACAGTTCGAAAATCAGCCGCCTCCCGGTCAGCCACCGCTGCTCACCGATCCCTATCCGCTGCCCGCCACCGGCCTGCTCCTGCGCCAGACGGCGAACGGGTGGCGCGACGAACAGCGCCAGGCCTACCCGCTGCCGCCGGCGGTCCCGGGCAGGACCTCTTACGACCTGCCGGGGCGTCCCGACCCGCTGCTGGCGCTGCTGGTCGATCCGGGCAGTGGCCAGGGCTGGGTCGTCGGCGGGGAAACCGGCGCCTCGGTCCGCTTCAACGGCAAGGCGGTGCAGACCGCCGAGGTGATGCGCTACGGCCCCTCGGCTTCGCTTCCCGCCAATGCCTCGACGGTTCCGATCGACGTTCCCGGCGGCCAGGCGAGCTTCGCGATCGGCGGCAACGCGCAGTGCGCTGGGCCATGCGCCGACCTCGTCGGCACCGGGATCGCCCCCGACCGCTGGTTGCACGCGGCCGTTGAAACCGCGACCGGAATCGGCGGTCTGCGAGGCTTCCTCTACACCGGCCCGGGCGTCGCCGAAGGCGGTCCGAGCCTCTCCGAACGGCTAGGTGCGACGCTCTCCCAGAGCAGCTTCGCGCGCGAGGAGGCCGGCTACGCGCGCCGCCTGGGCTCGGGGGCGGGAGCGCTGCCGACCTTCGCCACGCCGGCCGAATCCGACCTCGACCGCTCCGGCACGCTGGCCACGTTCCAATCGGCCTTCTCGGGCTTCGGCGCTCCGTTCGGGTCCGCCGCGCCGGGCCCCGGCGTCACGCCTCTTTCCGCGGCCGGCCCAAGCCAGGGCTACTACTCGTTCGCCTCCTCCGGCGCCGGCGGCACGGTGCGCGTGATCGTGCTCGATTACTCCTTGCCCTCGCTCGGGGACACGCAGCGCTGCTGGCTCGCGGGCCAGCTCTCGGCGGCGGGCGCAGCTGGGAACCCAGCGATCGTCCTCGGCGAGCGCGACCTCGCCCACCTTGCTCCGAACTCTGCCCAGGACGCCGCGCAGGTGATCCCGATCCTGGTCAACGGGAGCTTCCCTCCGGGCTGCGCGCCGGTCGGACCGGTGAAGGGCGCTTCCGCCTATTTCTTCGACTACCCCGAACAGAGCCGCGGCTACTCGCTCAGCGCCGGCGGTCGCTCGATTCCGGCCTTCGGCAGCGGCACGCTCGGCTACGTGGCGCCGGCGCGCGCCCACGAAACGGACTGGGTCGGCGCCGGCGGCTTCCTCCTCGCCTCGGTCGACGTCGCGAACCGCGACCCGGCCACCAACGTGGCGCCCGTCTCGGTGCGGCTGACTCCTGAGATCGGCGGACTCGCGCTCGACGCGACCGATGGCACGCTGCTGCGTCGCAGCCACCAGGCCCTTTTCGAAGCGCTCGCCCGCCGACCGCAGGCGGGGGCCGAGTGCAGCGGCTCGCAGGCGCCGGAAACGTGCGAAACGGTCCAGCCCGACCCCTACGTGCCGATCCCGGGCCAGTGCCAGGGATCGAGGTGCTCGACCGCGGTCTTCCCGGAATTCACCTTCACCTCCTCCGAACCGGACATCGCCGACTTCGTGAAACCGGACCCCGCCTCGTTCAACCCGCGCAGCGTCCTGCTCGTCGACGAAAAGCCGGTGCTCGACTCGCACTCGGGGCTGCTCTGTGCCTTCAACCCCGGCACGACGACGGTGACCGTCGCCACCGGCGGACGCACCTATTCGGAGAGGGTGACCGTGCTCGCGGGCAGCGTCCAGCGGCCCTGTGGCACGACGCCGCTGCGCAACCGCGCCCGCATCGAACCCTCCCCGACCCCGGCGCCCCCGCCGGCTCCCGCACCCGCTCCCGCCCCGGCCCCCGCGCCGGTGCTGCCTCCGCCTCCACCGCCACCCGCCGCACCTGCGCCACCTCCGCCGCCGGCGAAGCCCGCGCCCCCGCAGCCGCCGCCCCCGCGGCCCGCGGTCTTCCTGCCGCCGCCGATCGAGCCGCTGGCGATCGTTCCGATCCTGCCGCCGCCCCCGGCGCCGACGCTTCCTCCGACGCCTCCGAGCGGCACCTCGCCGGTCTCGGCGACGGAGCGCGAAGAGGAGGAGGAGGAGGCGTATGAGTCCGCCCACAACGCGGTGGCGGTGCGCCCGCATGCCGACGGCCCGAGCGCGATCGTCCACAGGTCCGTCGGCTCGGGCGGCGGTCCGCCGAGCCCGCTGCCGGCGTTGATCTTGCTCGCCGCGATCGGTGCCGTGGCGGGCATCGGGGGTGCGGCGGGTGCTCGGCGCTCGGGCCGTCGGCGGACTCCGCGAACAAGGCTTGCCCATCAATCCAACACGGACTTCAGGAGGTTTCGATGATGCCCTCGCAAACCGGCTCGAGGCGGCGCCACGACGGCCCCGTCTCCTACGCGGCCCTGCTCGTCGCCCTCGTCGCGCTGGTCTCCTCGCTCGGCGGGCAGGCGCCGGCGAAGCGCGCGGCGCCGGCCCACAAAGCGGGGGGAATGGGCAAGAAGCTGGCCAAGCTGAAGGTGCAGTGCCCGATCTCCAACGCGGTCGACTTCGGCACGTGGTGCCTGGAATCCACGCCGCACTCGATCCCCGCCACCGACGTCGGCAAGAACGACTACTTCTACGCGGCCCAGACCTGCGCCCGCGAAGGCGGCTGGCTGCCGACGGCGGCGCAGCTGATCGGCGCTGCGCCGAAGGCGCCCCTGCAGAGCACGATCGACGACGACCCCGGGACCTCGGGAGCCGAAGAAACCCCGAACGCGAACCGGGGCATTCTCGACAAGCGCGAGATGAGCGCCGACCTCTTCACCACCACGGCCGGGGCTGAAGCCGCCGGGTCGGAGGGGGTGACGGCGGGCGCCCGCGGCAACACGTCCACCGGCGAACCCGACCCGGTCCCGGCGCCCGCCAACCCCAACCCGGAAACGCTCGACTACGTCACCGTCTACGACAACCACAACCAGGGCGGCTTCGCCGGCGGCGAGCCGGTCGGCAAGCCCGAGAGCTTCCGCTGCGCCTACGCAACCGGCTCGCAGAGACACCCGCGGATGTCCAAAACGAGCTGACGGAGGCGGTTCGACCGACGCGCATCCGACATTGACCCCACTTAGGTGGGGTCAATGTCGGATGCGCGCTTTCAAAGGTCCGCCGAAGGCGTGTGCGGAGGTTGCGCCAATACCTCTAGTCGAGCCTGGAGCTCTCGGCGTGACGGGGCAGCCCGTCGTCGGGGACTGCCTCCCAGGCCGCCGCGTAGGAGACGAACTGGCGCACGCTGGGGCGGATGCCGGGGTCGGCGTCGAACGCCCCCATGCGGATGCTCATCCGTTCGTGGTCTCCGGGGTTGCGGCTGAAGATCGCCGAGCCGCACTCGGCGCAGAACAGCTTTTCCCAGCCACCCTCCGGCCTCCAGGCGCGCAGCTTCTCCTCGCCCGAGAGCAGGCGGAACGAACCACGCGGGGGTCGGGCGTTGGCTGAGGCCGCGGTGCCGCTGCGCCGCTGGCAGCGCGTGCAGTGGCAGTAGTTTGCCGCCTCGAGCGGGGCGCTCACCTCGAAGCGGACCGCGCCGCAGCCACAGCCGCCGGTGAGGGGAAGAACGGGGTCGGGCATTACCTGGGCGAGGATAGCTGCCGCTCATTGGGCGGTCTCCTGGCCCCATTCGCTCGGCCGATCGATTCCGTATACGACCACCGGATCTCCAAGCAGCAGGTCATCGCGCTTCGGGGTTAGGCCGAGGCGCTCGGCCACCCGAACCGAGCGGGCGTTGCCGGGATTGATCATCGCCGTCAGGTAAGGGACATCGAGCTCGGCGAAGCCCCAGCGGATGCAGGCGTGTGCAGCCTCCGTTGCATACCCCCGGCCCCAAGCCTCCCGGCGCAGCGCCCAGCCGAGCTCGGTCTCGTCGAGCTGCGGCCAGTACTTCAGCCCGCACCTGCCCAGGAAGGTGCCGTCGTGCCGATCGAGCATCGCGAGCAGACCGTGGCCTCGCTCCAGCCATTCGTCTTCGTCTCGGCGAAGCCGCTCTTCAGCCGCCGAGCGATCCAGCGGCCGGATGAACTGGGTCACCTCGGGATCGACGTGGAGAGCGACGAGCTGGTCCAGGTCGCCTATGTCCATTGGACGCAACCGCAGCCGCTCGGTCTTGATTAGCACCTCGCGAGCGTACCTCGGCGTTGGTGAAGTCCATCTCCGCCCCCCGGGAGCCAATCGTGCGGGGACTACCGGGCTTTCGCGAACCGGTCGGCAGCGCCCTGGGGGGCCGGCCGGCTCGACTGCTCGATTTGGAGGAGGGGGGCGCGCAGACGGGCTCTGAGCTGGCTGGCTGCCGAATCGGCCGCGGCGTCGGGGCCGGCGATCAGGACGACCGCGGTGGCGGGGTAGCTACGCAACTGGTCATCGACGGCCTGGACGAGGTCTTCGTCGCCCACCCGGGCGGAGGCGTCGAGGCCGGCGCCGGCAAGCGATGCGAGGCTGAGGACGAGGGCTCGCTGCGCCCGGCGGCGACCGGGCCCGAGGTCTGAGGCCCAGCGATCGAGGAACCGGTGGCGCGCCGCTGCGAGGACGACGATCTCGGGCTCCTCGGCATGGTTGTCAGAGCCGGCGAAGGCGGCGATCTCATCGATCGCGTCGGGGGCCTCGAGCGGCGCGCCGAGAACGACGAGCAGGCGTCGTCGAAGGTCGGGCGCGCTCGCCGGGACGATCGGGTGGACGGGCGGATGGCGAATCGCCATGACGACGATCGCCGCTGCGCAGAGGCCGCCGACCGCCATTCCCAGCCCCGGCCCGCCGAGGTAGAAGCCGCCGACGATCGAGACCGCGATCGCCGCAACGATCGGGGGCAGCTTCCAAGCGGCGAGAACCATCTCCCCCGACTCGCCTCCTGCGTCCTGAACGAGATCGCCGCGTGCCACGTCGCTCTCTAGTCAAGGTAGCGCCGTCTCGTGACATCGGCAAGCGGCCCGAGGCGGCGGCCGGGAGTCGAGCCTTGGGCGTCCGGGTCAGGGGGCGAGCGCGCGGACCAGCTCCGCGGCCGGCCGGACGTCGGCGATGCGCGCCACGCTCTCGCCGGCGTAGAGCGGGCCGGCGTCGAGCAGGTTGGCGGGACCGTCGTCGGACGGTCCGAGCGGTGAGAGCAGGCGGCTGCTGGGGCGCTGCGCGCGAGCGATGCGTCCCTGCAGCTTCTCCGGCATGTGGCGAGCGCCGGCTCCGGTGAGGCGGTTGACCAGGCGGTTTAGCCGCGGCCCGCGCGGGTCGCCGGCGAGCCAGCGCTCGGTGGCGGCGTTGGCGATCACGCGGTGGGGCGCCGGCCAGCCGGCGCCGAAGAGCTCGGTGAGGATCGTCTCCTGTGCGCCGAGCAGACGTCGGCGGTACTCGGGGTGGGCGCGGCTCTCCTCGGAGAGCAGGAAGCGAGTGCCGGCGACCGTCGCCGTCGCGCCGTCGCCCAGCGCCCGCTTCACGTCCGCGGAGTCGGCGATCCCTCCGGCGAGCAGCAGCGGGAAGTCGCCGGGCAGCGCCGCCCGCGCCCGCTCGAGCAGCTCGAGGGCCGGGACCCCTCCGCGCACGTGCCCGCCCGACTCCACTCCCTGCAGGATCGCCGCGTCGGCCCCGGCCGCGAACGCCGCCCGCGCCTCCTCGACCGAGCCGCACTGATGCATCCAGGCGCGCGGCGTGCGCCGCCTCGGCTTGCCCCAGAAGGTGACGACTACGTCGGCCCCGGCCGCCGCCGCGAACCAGTCGCGCCGCGCGAAGGGCAGCAGCAGGTTCACGGCCAGCGGCTTGCCGGTCAGCGCCCGTGCCGCCGCGAGCTCGCGGCGGATCGCGCCGGCGCCGTTGACCGCGATCGTCCCCAGCCCGCCCGCCTCCGACACCGCGGCGGCGAGCTCGTGACGGCTGAGGCCGCCGCCCATGCCGGCCTGCACGACGGGGAGCTCGACGCCGAGGTCCTCGAGGAAGCTCACCCGGCGACTCTAGGCCAGAGGGCGAGCGCGGGGATGGTCGCAAGAGGGAGGAGGCAGGCCAGACGGAGGGTGCCCGCGATCGCCTCCACTTCGGTCGAGACGGCCCGCTGCAGCATTTCGGTGCCGCCGAGTCCAAGCAGCGCCAGGGCGAAGAGTGCGGTCAGGGCCGCGAGCCCGTAGAGCGACTCGGCCAGAGCGCGAGCGTCGAGCCGCGATCGGCGGGGGCTTCGTCCCGTTTCCAGTCGCCGCACTCGCGCCTCCAGGAGGGCCGGGGCGGCAAGCGAGGGGCTGCTGACCGCTTGCTCGGGATGGGAGTCCTCCAGCGCCTTCGCCAGGGCGCCGAGGAGGGCTCGCCTGCCGCAG
>CAZQET010000228.1:0-5246 GCA_964591825.1 uncultured Conexibacteraceae bacterium | reverse complement strand
GGCAAAAGCGGCTCAAGCTCGGCCCAAAGGCCGTCGTCTACCTCAAAGCGAGATGGCACCTCCGACACCCCCGAGAGTCGACCACATGTGTCGGAAGTGTTCGACCCTCAGTGGGATGACCCTCTTTTTGAAACACGTTCTAAGTCGAAGTCGATGCCGGATCAGAGCTCTTGAGCCGAGCACCTGGTCGAGCCCGAACTGCACAGCCTCGACTCCATGCCCGAATCCTCGCGTTCGGGCACTTCGACTCAGCCTGTGAGCAGTTCCGCTAGTCGATCGGCTCCGCCGTTGAAATAGCTGGAATGCGTTTGCTTGATGGTCTCCAGCGAATCTGCGCTCAAAAGGACGATGTCTAGCTTGCCCTCGACGCCGTTGGCCCGCTCTGCTTCAGCGTAGGCCACCTGGGCAGCGTCGTAGTCGATGCCAAAAGACTGCACCTCGGTTCTCTCATGGGCTGGGTCGTAAATGACCAGGAAGTGCTTGATTTCGTCAGGGCTCATTGACTGCTCTATCCAAGAGGGTATCGACCCGTGCTCGCAGATCTTGCAAGCGAGCGAAAGCCTCACGATCCATTGCGACGCCGAGATCTCCTTGGGCTCCAAGATCGCCAAGGAGCAGGAGGTATGCGCGCAACTCGTCAGGTCCGCCTCCGAACTTCAAGCCTGGAACGACAACTCGGGAAAATTCCTCGACGAGGTTGGCCCAGGAGTCTTGAAACGGCGTCCGCAGCTGAACCTCGATCAGTCGACCTCGGCTGCGATTGATCAAGTGGAGCGCGCGATATCCGTCTGGCTTGGGGTTGGCGACATAATCGCGAAACCGGGTGATCGTCCAGTTTCTCCGGATCTGACTGGCAACGCGGTAGCAGGCATCTTGACTTGGGAGGACGGCTCGGACCCCGCCAATGTCCTCCATGCGCGCCAGCTTCATGCCCGGCTCGCGAAACAGCTTGCCAATGATGGTTTGCAGCCTCTTTAGTCGCTGCGTGACGATTGGCTTGCCCTCAGCTTCGGCGTAATCGCTGAGATTGGCGGCGACCCGAGAAAGGGGTTTGGCGTGAGCGCTGCGCCACCAGTCGATGATTGCGATGGCTTCTGTCAGCTCGGCTTGATTGCGCTCTGCGTGCCGCTTCCCAACTGCGATTGCGCGTAGATGTTGACTGCAAAGCTCCCCGGCGCGGTTGACCTGATTCTTGCTGTATCGCACGGGCCAACCGTAGAGAACCATTCGGGCGGGTTGGCAAGACTGGATCTGCGTCCTCCGCTTGCCCAGATGGACTCACTTTGGACACCCCAGTCAGACCTAGGATCGGCTTCCAAGAACAATAAAACCCACCGTAGCGGGGCTTTCTCGGATGCCGGAGGAGGGACTCGAACCCCCGACACGCGGATTATGATTCCGCTGCTCTAACCAGCTGAGCTACTCCGGCGGGGTCTGGATCGTAGCGGTGGCGGGGCGGGGGTCGTCTTGGCTTCGGAGGCCGTAGCCTTTGGGGCGGTGACGCAGGAGCTGGATAGGGCGGTGCGGACTGTGCTGCGGGATTGCCTGCGCGTGGAACCGGCTGAAGAGGTGCTGGTGATCTGCAATCCGGTCACCGAGGACATCGGCGCTCTGATGCGGATCGAGGCGGAGGGCGACGGGGCCTTCGCGACCCTGGTGGTGATCTCCGAGCTCGACTCCAACGGGGCTGAGCCGCCGACGCCGGTCGCCGCGGCGATGATCGCCTCGCAGGTGGTGATCGCGCCGACGATCCAGTCGCTCTCCCACACCTACGCTCGGCGTGCGGCGAACCAGGCGGGCGCGCGGATCGCGACCCTGCCCGGCGTCACCGAGGACATGCTCGCGCGCCTGATGAACGCCGACATGGCGGAACTGCGACGGCGCGGCGCGACCGTGGCGGCGGCGCTGCGCAGCGGCTCGGAGGCGAGGATCACCTGCGGCCACGGCAGCGACCTGCGGATCGGCCTCGAGGAGCGGATTCCGATCGCCGATGCGGGGGCGCTCGACGCCCCCGGGGCCTTTGGCAACCTGCCCTGCGGCGAGGCCTTCGTCGCGCCGACCACGGCCGAGGGCACGCTCGTCGTCGACGGCTCGATCGCCGGAGTGGGCAGGGTTGAGACCCCGGTCGAGCTGACCGTTCGCGACGGCCACCTGGTCGATGCCACCGGCCCGGAGGGCGCGACCCTGCTCGAACTGCTGACCAAGCACGGCGAGGACGGCACCAACATCGCCGAGCTCGGCATCGGCACCAACGAAGAGGCGACGCTGACCGGCAACATCCTCGAGGACGAGAAGATCCTCGGCACCGCCCACGTCGCCTTCGGCGCCTCTGCGGCGATCGGCGGCACGGTCCAGGTGCCCGTGCACCTCGACTGCGTGATGCTCGAGCCGAGCATCGAGATCGACGGCAAGGAGATCGTCCGCGACGGCGAGCTTCTCGTCTGAGGTGGCCTCGCAGCTGCTCGCCGTCCCCAACGTCAGCGAGGGACGGAACGCCGGTCGCATCGCAGCGCTGGAGAGAGCTTTCAGGCGCGGAGTGGCGCTTCTCGACCGCCACTCCGACGGCGACCACGATCGCACGGTCTTCACCCTCGCCGGCACCGGGCCGAGCCTGCGCGACGCGCTGCTGGCGGGGGCCGCGCAGGCAATCGAGACGCTCGACATGGGGCGTTACGAGGGAGTGCACCCTGCGGTGGGGGCGCTCGACGTCTGCCCCCTCGTCTGGCACGACGCCGCCGGCGAGGCGCCGGCGCGCATCGAGGCGGTGGAGCTGGCCGAGCAGATCGGCGGTCTCGGCGTCCCCGTCTTCCTCTACGGCGAGCTGGCGACCCGCCCCGAGCACGCCGAGCGCGCCTACTTCCGCAACGGCGGCCTGGCCGAGCTCTGGCTGCGGATGGAGGGCGGCGAGCTGCGCCCGGACTTCGGTCCGCCGCTGCCGCATCCGAGCGCTGGAGCGACGCTCGTCACCGCCCGCCCGCCGCTCGCCGCCTTCAACCTCGAGCTCGACAGCGACGACCTCGAGCTGGCGCGGGCGGTCGCCGCCGGCCTGCGCGAGTCGGGCGGCGGTCTGCGCGGGGTGCGCGCGATCGGCCTGCGGATCTCGGGCGGGAGCGGCCGCACCCAGGTATCGACCAACGTCCACGATCCGATCGCCGTGCCACTGGCCGCGGTGGTCTCCGCCGTACGCTCGCTCGCCGAGCCGCTCGGGGCAAGGCCGGTGGTGGCTGAGGTCGTCGGCCTGGTGCCCGGGGTGGCGCTCACCAACTACCCGGCCGACGTGCCGATCCGCGACTTCGACCCACAACGGCAGGTGATCGAGCACCGCGTGCTGGATTGACCATCTATGACATGGTCAATCCAGCACGCGCTGAACGTCTCCGACGCTCATCATCTAGATTCAACTCGTGGCCCAAACCAAGAAGAAGCGTCGCCGCAAGCATCGCGGCACGCAGGGCGGACGCGTCGACGCCAACCGCCGCGCCGCCCGTCCACAGAGCCGCGCCGAGGCGCGGGACCGTGTTCGCTCCGGCACCAAACGCGCGCCGCGCGGCGACCAGCCGCCGACCTGGCAGGGCTCCGCCACCCGCGGGGCGATCGCCGCGCTGATCTTCGCCGCTCTGCTGCTCGTGATCTTCAAGCGCCCGATTGGGGCGGCGCTGGCGCTCGGGGCCTTCATGCTCGTCTTCTACATCCCCGCCGGCTACTACATAGACCTCCACATGTGGCGGCGGCGGGAGCGGGCGCGGATGCGCTCTCCCAAGTCATAGGGCCGGCATGGCGCTCGACGTTCGCATGCTCACCGTCGGTCCAATCGGCGAGAACTGCTTCGTCGTTCGCGCGGAGGGGTCCGACAGGGCGCTGGTGGTAGACCCGGGAGAGGAGCCCGACCGCATCCTCGCCGCGGTCGAGCAGATGGGCGCCGCGGTCGAGGCGATCCTCATCACCCACTGTCACTTCGACCACATCGGCGCCGTCAAGCCGGTGGCCGAGGCAACCGGCGCGCCCGTCTACTGCCCCGAGGTCGAGGTGCCGTTGCTCACCGACATCATGTCCTTCACGATGCCCGGCTTCGGACCCTACGAGGGGTATGAGGCCGATCACACGCTCAAGGGAGGTGAGACGCTTGAGCTCGCGGGCCTGGAGCTGGACGTGATCTTCACCCCTGGCCACAGCCCCGGCCACGTCACCTACTCGGTGCGCGGCGAGCAGGCGATCTTCTCCGGGGACGTGCTCTTCCAGGGCTCGGTCGGCCGCGTCGACCTGCCCGGCGGTGACGGACCGACGCTGCTGCGCTCGATCCAGGAGCTGCTCGACTCCCACTCCGACGCGACCAGGGTCCACCCGGGCCACATGGGCATCACCACGATCGGCGTCGAGCGGGCAACCAATCCCTTCCTCGCCTCGCTGGCGAGCTAGGGGCGCTCGGCGCAGGTAAGGTCGCGCACCGTGGCGGCAGGCAAGTACCAGGCACCCCGCGGCACCTTCGACGTGCTGCCCGAGGCGGCGCGCGTCCGCGCCCGGATCGAGGCCACGGCGAGCGAGATCTTCGCTCGCGCCGGCTACGAGCGGATCGCGACGCCGAGCTTCGAGGACACCGAGCTGTTCGAGCGCGGCGTCGGCCACTCGACCGACATCGTCCGCAAGGAGATGTTCACCTTCGAGGACAAGGGCGGGCGCAGCCTGACCCTGCGGCCCGAGGGCACGGCGCCGATCTGCCGCGCCTACGTCGAGCACGGTATGCAGAAGCTGGCGCAGCCGGTGAAGCTCTCCTACGCCGGCCCCTTCTTCCGCCACGAGCGGCCTCAGGCCGGGCGCTATCGCCAGTTCCACCAGCTCGGCGCCGAGGCGATCGGCACCGATTCGCCGCTGGCCGACGCCGAGCTGATCGGCCTGCTCGCGGGGCTGCTGGCCGAGCTCGGTGTACCGGGTGTGGAGCTGCGGCTGGGAAGCCTTGGCTCGCTCGGCACTCGCCAGGCCTACCTGGAGGAGCTGAAGGAGCACCTGCACGCCCACGAGGGCGAGCTGAGCAAGGAGGTGCGCGAGCGCATCGACGCCAACCCACTGCGTGCCTTCGACTCCGACGACGAGGGCACCCGCGCGGTGATGGCGACGGCGCCGAAGCTGGTCGAGCGGCTCGCGGGCGAGGACGCCGCCCACTTCGCCGAGGTGCGGGCGCTGCTCGATGCCGCCGGCGTCGCCTACGAGATCGACCCGACGCTGGTTCGTGGCCTCGACTACTACACGCG
>CAZQET010000227.1:0-3112 GCA_964591825.1 uncultured Conexibacteraceae bacterium | reverse complement strand
GGCAAAAGCGGCTCAAGCTCGGCCCAAAGGCCGTCGTCTACCTCAAAGCGAGATGGCACCTCCGACACCCCCGAGAGTCGACCACATGTGTCGGAAGTGTTCGACCCTCAGTGGGATGACCCTCTTTTTGAAACACGTTCTTAGCCGCTAAGACGATCGCCGCTCAAAGCTTTGCTCGAGTGCTTCTACTGAGGCCGCCTTCGCGGAGATAGACGTGGTGCACATCGCTCGGAGGGACGGCGATCGGAGTTGGTCTCCGCCGCCCGTTCCCGGCGCTATTTGATATTCTTGATCTAGATAATCAATAAACTAGGGAAGGAGGATCAGATGAGTTGCGCACCGGAGCACACGAGATTCACCTCGCGCGGCAGGCTGAGCGGCGTGTTTCGCCAGCCAATGGGGGGTGGGGCCGCCGAAGGCGTCTCGACCCAGCCGGGTCGCGAGCAGAGCGGGCTGGATGAGCTGGACACCCAGGCCTTCGAAGCCCTCTACTACCGGGCCCGCCTGATTCTCGGTGAGCCCCTGCCCCGGCCGGCACGCTTCCAGCTGCGCGGCCACTGATCGGGCTGTCCCCCGGCCCAGGTGTCCCGCCCGCGCCGCCGCGAATCCGGCGCGGGCGGGGCTCTCTCTGCGAGCTCGCTACTTCCCGCCGGCGGCTTTGCCGGCGGTTTCCGTCGTGGGCGGGGCTTCCGGCTTTTCGGGATACGACTGGACCGCGAGGCTCCAGCTCTTGAGGGTGAAAGCGACTCCTTTCGCGCCCGCGTACTGGACCGCAACCGTGTGCCCGCCCTTGGTCAGGACGGTGGTCTGCATCACCGTATTGACGATCGCCGCCGGCGCCGGCGAGCCGGCGGTCGCCGGGGCGAAGTTGACCTTGCCGGTCGATTGCCCGTCGACCACGATCTGGATCGGGCAGGCGAGGTCCGGCGTCGGTTTCGCCGCCGTGCAGGTCGCGGCGCCGGAGAAGGTGATCACCACCGATCCGGTCCCCGGTTGGCCGAAGGAGGCGAAGGCGGTCGGGATGTACTCCGCCACCGTCCCTTCGTTCGACCAGGTCGCGCTTCCCGCGGCGATCGCGGCCTGCGGCGGCAGCGGTGCATCGGCCTTGCTCACGTAGAGGTTGCCGGCAGCTTTCTTCTTCAGGAAGAGCGTCGCCGCCTTCTTGTTGGAGACGTAGGTGTTGGCAGCGCTGCTCCTGGTCAGGAAGGAGGGCCCTGCCAGCGAGGGGGCCACCGCCACCGCGGCCGCCAGCATCCCTGCCAAGACCACCACCACGGCGGCGCGGGGAGTCGAGAGTCTTCTTCTGAGCAATTGAACCTCCGTTTCAGGGCTGCCGGGGAGCCTTTCTTAGTAAAGAGGTCAATAAAGTACAGAAGCTGCTAGGCTCATGTCGAGTTAGATCATCAAGAAACTTTGGTACCCGGCAGGAAGGAAGCACAAACAGCATGAGAATCCGGACTCTGGCCGTCTCGGCAATCGCCGTCGCGGCCCTCGCGCTACCGGCCTCCGCCGGGGCGGTGACCTTGATCGGATCGGGCTCCGTAGCCGCGCA
The DNA here is from genome assembly GCA_964591825.1 of uncultured Conexibacteraceae bacterium. GTDB lineage: Bacteria > Actinomycetota > Thermoleophilia > Solirubrobacterales > 70-9 > VRUE01. Next base: position 1,560 of record CAZQET010000227.1, on the reverse strand, counting down.
GCCGATCCTGCAGGCGCTCTTCAGCGTCTACACGAAACAGGTCAACCACAAGGTCCACTTCGTCTACACGGCCGACGGCGGCAACGCCGGCGTCAAGGACGTGCAGAACGGGACCAGCCAGTTCGCCGGTCAGGCCCGCACGCCGCTGCCCAGTGACGCCGGCACCACCTACGTGAAGATGTTCCTCGACGGGCTCTGCATCGACGTCAACCCGAAGAACAAGCTCACCAACATCACGATCCAGCAGACCCACGACATCTACCGGGGCCTGCTCACCAGCTGGAGCCAGGTGTCGGGCTCGGGGCTGACCACGACGATCGATCCCGTAGGCCGCGACACCAACGGCGGCACCTACAACTTTTTCCTGCAGGCGGTGCTGAACAACGAACTGCCGGCCTCCAACGTCAACGCGCTCACCGCCGACGGACTCGTCGTCAACGCGGTCAAGCAGGATCCGAACGCGATCGGCTACGACGGGCTGGCCTGGCAGGGCAAGGGGCAGAAGGCACTGAAGGTGAACGGCATCCCCTGCGAAGCCTCGAAGATCAGCGTCGAGCCGCTCAAGTATCCGCTCTCGCGCTACCTCTTTCTGGTGCTGCCGGGAGACGGCAGCCAGATCTCGCCCGCCTTGGCGAAGTTCATCGACTGGGCGCGGCGCAGCCCGCTCGCCGGGGAAACGATCCTCAGGGCGGGGGGCGTTCCCGCCTTCAACAAGTCGCCCAAGAAGAAGTAGATGGAGGAGGGATACCTCCCCGAGTACGGCCCCAAGTGGTCGGACCAGCGCGCCGAGCGATTGCTCGGCGCGCTGGTCTGCGCCGTGGTCGGGCTGCTGCTGGCGCTGATCGTCACCGTCTTCATCCGCGCCTGGCCCTCCTTCGCTCACAACGGGTTGGCCTGGTTCGGGTCGGGGGGGAGCGTCGAAGAACAGCTCAACCGGATCTACCTGTCCGGCCTCGAAGGAGCCGACTACGTCTACACCTTTCACGCTTGGCCGCTGATCTGGAGCACGCTGCTGATCGCCGGCGGCGCCGTCCTGCTCGCCCTCTTCTCCTCACTCTTCGTCGCCGTCTTCCTGGTCGAGTTTGCGCCCGAGCGGATGCGTGACGTGCTGCAGCCCGTGGTCCGCTTCCTGGCCAGCGTTCCCTCGGTGATCTACGGCCTGCTCGGCGTGCTCGTGCTCGTGCCCTTCATCGGCAACCACCTCGTGACCGAGCCGCAGAAGGCGTCGGTGGCTGGCGTGATCTCGCTCAGCGGCTACAGCCTGCTGGCGGCGGTGCTGATCCTCACCGTGATGATCGCGCCGCTGATGATCTCGATCTTCTGCGACGGCCTGCGCGCCGTCCGCCCCGGCTGGCTCGAGGGCTCGCTGGCGATGGGCGTCAACCGCTGGCGCACGACCTGGAAGATCGGCGTGCGGACGGCCCGCCCGGCGATCGTCGCGGGCACGGTGCTGGCCTTGGCGCGAGCGCTCGGCGAGGCGGTGATGCTGGCGATGATCTCCGGCTCGGTCGCGTTCTCCCCCAACCCCGCCGACGGGCTGATCTTCATCTACGAGCCCTC
>CAZQET010000226.1:0-1619 GCA_964591825.1 uncultured Conexibacteraceae bacterium | reverse complement strand
GTCGCCGCGCCGCTGCTCGCTCCCATCGTCGTCAATCGACTGAGGAAGCGCGACACGCTGACGGTCGAAGTGCCGCTGTCGTCGCCGTACTCGACGTTCTCGCAATGTCTCGCCGTGGAGTTCAGCTGTCCGGTCGTCCAGGACGGCTTCGATCCCAAGAAGCCGAACGGGATCGGGACGGGCCCCTTCAAGTTCCGCTCGTTCACGCCCGGACAGCAGGCCGTCCTCGTGCGCAACGAGCATTACTGGGAGAGCGGGCTCCCATACCTGGAACGCCTCGTCCTGACGAACGTCTCGGATGAGTCGACCCAGGTCAACGGCCTCATCTCGGGCCAGTACGACGTCGTCAACGGGCTCTCGGCCGCCTCGATCGCCGCCGTGAACGGCGGCGGCGGCGTGGCGCTCATCTCCAACGGCGGGACGTTCATCCCGTTCACTATGCGCGCCGACCGGCCGCCCTTCGACGACGTTCGCGTGCGGCAGGCGTTTCGCCTGCTCGTCGACCGCGACGTGATGCTGAAGTCGGTGCTCGAGGGCCACGGCATCATCGGCAACGACCTCTACTCGAACTTCGATCCCGTCTACGACAGCTCCCTGCCGCAGCGCGTGCAGGACGTCGAGCAGGCCAAGCACCTGCTCAAGCAGGCGGGACGGGAGGGGATGTCGATCGATCTCACGACCAGCGCGGTTGGCCAGGGCGCGATCGAGATGGCCGAGGTGTTTGCTCAGCAGGCCGCTGCGGCCGGCGTGAAGGTAAAGGTGAGACAGGTGCCGGTGAGTGTGCTCTACGGGCCGAACTACCTGAGATGGGAGTTCTCGCAGGACTACTGGCCCTACTCGCCCTACTTCCCGCAGGTGGCGACGGCCAACCTGCCGGCGAGCGCCTACAACGAGACGCACTGGAGCAATCCGCGCTTCTTCGATCTCTACCGGCAGGGGCTCGCCACGACCGATGTAGGCCGCCGCACCGAGCTCGCCCACGAGATGCAGGGCATCTACTACAAGGAGGGGACGTACATCATCCCGTTCTTCTCGGCGACGATCGACGGGTATTCCAAGAGAGTGGGCGGAGCGGTGAAATCCAAGACCGGCCAGTCGTTCAACGTCTACGACTTCAAGTCCCTGTGGTTGACGTGAGCGCAGCCGTCGCTCCACCGACGCAGCCGGGAGCAAGCCCATGCTGAGAAGCCAGCCGCTCGCGCGCCTCGTCGTGACGCGCGCGCTGCTGGGGCTGGTGACGCTGCTCGTGGTCTCCGCGCTGGTGTTCCTCGCCACGCAGGTGCTGCCGGGGAACGCGGCGTACGCGGTCCTCGGCCGCAACGCCACCCCCGCGCGCCTGCACGCAATGGAGCACCAGCTGCACCTCGACCGCGGCGTGCTCGATCAGTACTGGTCGTGGCTGTCCGGCCTGGTGACCGGGCACTTCGGCCGGTCCCTCGCCACCGGCACGGCGGTCTGGGGGGAGGTCGGCGAGCGGCTCGCGAACTCCGCGGTGCTCGTGGTGATCGCGGGGGCGCTCGCAACCGCGATCGGCATCGCCTTGGGAGCAGTTGCGGCGCTGCGCAAGGACGGCCGCTTCGACCACGCGAGCGCGGTGATCGCGCTCGCGGTGACCTCGT
>CAZQET010000225.1:0-2176 GCA_964591825.1 uncultured Conexibacteraceae bacterium | reverse complement strand
AGCCGCTGCCGCGACGAATTCACCAGCGCCCTCTGGGATCGGCCCGAGATGTTCCTCGACCCCGCCGTCCTGCGCGCCAGCTCGCTCTGGCACAGCCTGCCCCCGGAGGCGATCGAGGCCGGTCAGGAGCGCCTGCGCGCCGACCTCGAGAGCGGCCGCTGGGACGAACGCCACGGCCACCTGCGCACCCTGCCCGAGCTCGACATCGGCCTGCGTATCGTCCGCCTCGAGCTGTGATCCGACGCTCCGGCCGAACTGCATCAACTCGTCCATCCGGTAGATGGACGAGTTGATGCAGTTGCGCGAGGCGAGGGTGACGGATGCGGCGGGGGTCGTCGCTTTGTGGACACAGGGATACGTGGTCGAGGGCGAGGGCGGACGGATGGAGCCCTACGCGGAGGCTGACTTCGCGGAGACGGCGCGACGGGCGCAGCTGTCGGTCGCGGAGCATCGCAATGAGATCGTCGGCGTCGTCGCCCTGTTCCCACCCGGGGCGCCGGGACGCGCGGTCGCCCACGGGGAGGAGGCTGAGCTGGCGCGGCTGGTCGTAACGCCGACGGCCCGCCAGCGCGGGATCGGCAGAGCACTGGCGCAGCGTTGCGCCGAGCTCGCCCGGGCAAAGGGCTGGCGGGCGATCGCGCTCTGGAGTCGCGAGTACCAGACCGCCGCCCACCGCCTCTACGAATCGCTCGGCTACGAGCGCCAGCCAGAGCGCGACACCGTCGACGAGACCGGCCACGCCCGCCTCGTCTTCCGCCTCTCGCTCGAGTAAGCCCACAGCACCCTTCAAAACGCTGACTTCGTCTTTTTAGGACATATATGTCCTAAAAAGACGAAGTCAGCGTTGAGAGAATGGCGCGGTGGCGCAGCTGAATCCGCAATTGGAGGGAGCGCTCGTGAGGCTCGAGCCGTTTGGGCGCGAGCACGTCGAGCCGCTCTGGGAGGCGGCGCAGGCGGCGGAGATCTGGACCTGGCTCGCTCCGATCGGTGAGAGCCGCGAGCTGTTCGAGCGCTGGCTGGAGCTGACCTTCGAGGCGGCCGCTACAGGCAATGAGGGACCGTTCGCGACAGTCGATGCCCAGAGCGGGCGGGTGATCGGCAGCAGCCGCTTCCTCAACGTGCGTCCCGCCGATCGCGTGGTCGAGATCGGCTGGACCTGGCTCAACCCGAGCGCCTGGCGCAGAGGCGCCAACGTCGAGGCGAAGCTGCTGATGATGGAGCATGCGTTCGAGAGCCTCGATTGCGTGCGGGTCGAGTTCAAGACCGACGCCCGAAACCAGCGCTCGCGAGCCGCGATCGCCGCCCTCCCGGCCCGCTTCGAGGGCATTCTGCGCCAGCACATGATCGTTCCCGGCATCGGCCAGCGGGACTCCGCCTACTACAGCGTGGTCGATGCGGAGTGGCCGGCGGTGCGAGCCAATCTCGAACGGCGCCTCGGGCGAGTCCCGGCGCCCACGGCCGAACCGGCGGCACCCGCGGGGGTGGCCCTGCGCCGCAGCACAGTGGCCGCGGACCTCGATGCCCTGGAGCCGGTCTGGAACGCCCTACAGGAGCACCACGCCGAGGTGACCCCCAGCCTTGGCCCAGACGCCTCGAAGCGCGACCTGCCCGAGGCCTGGCGAATCCGCCGCGCCAAGTACGAGCGCTGGCTCGCCGATCCCGACACCTTCTTGGTCATCGCCGAGGCCAACGGCGAGCCGCTGGGCTACGCCTGCGTCACCGTCGGCCCGCCCTATGCCTCATGGGACTCCGGCGAGCGTTTGGCCGAGCTGGAGACGCTCTCGGTCCTGCCTGAGCATCGCGGCAGCGGCCTTGGCGCCGCCCTGCTCGACGCCGCCTGGACGCATCTCGCCGAGCTTGGCGTCGCCGACATGCAGATCGTCACCACCGCGACCAACTTCGGCGCCAAGCGCTTCTACGAGAGCCAGGGCTTCGCCCACGGCTTCGACGTCTACTACGGCAAGCGACCGAGCTAGCTGTTCTGCCTCAAGACGTCCCGAACGCGACTGACGGGAGGTCGGTCCCCGATCGAGCTGTGGCGTCGAACGTGGTTGTTGTGGTGGAGCCAGTGTGGCAGCGCCAACGCCCGGTGCTCTGAGGAGCGGTAGCGCTGGCCCATTCCCCACTCTCGTTTGAGGGTCTGCTGGTAGCGCTCCACCTTCCCGTTTCGCTTCGG
>CAZQET010000224.1:0-7061 GCA_964591825.1 uncultured Conexibacteraceae bacterium | reverse complement strand
TGGCCTGCGCCGGCGGGCTCGCGGCCGGCGCCACCTGTCCGGCGAGGAGCGCGAGCGTCGTGGCAAAGGCCGCGGCTGCTGCGATTGCCCTCTTCATGCCCTTGCTTACGAGCCGGCCCCCATGCCGGTTCAAAGCCGGCGCGAGAAGAGCACCGCGGCGACCGCGGTGGCGAGGTTGAGGCTGGAGACTCCCGGCCGCATCGGGATCGCCAGGCGGGCGTCGGCGCGCTCGAGCAGCGCCCGGCTGAGGCCGTAGCGCTCCGTTCCGAAGGCGAGCAGGGCGCGCGGGTCGAGCTCGGCCCGGTCGAGTGGCTCGCCCTCGGGATCGATCGCAACCAGCGGGCGGCCGCCGGGGGCGATCTCGTCCACCCGGGAGACCGGCAGGGCGAAGTGCAGGCCGGCGGCGCCGCGCAGCGCCTCGGGATGCCAGGGATCGTTGCCGCCGGTGGTCAGCACGCCGGCGGCGTCGGCTGCAGCGGCGACGCGCACGCAGGCGCCCATGTTGCCCATCGTGCGCGGGTCCTCGAGCAGGACGACGGGCGCCGGCCGCGGGTCGGCAAGCGCTGCGAGCGGATCGACCTGCGGCCGTCGTGCGATCGCAATCACGCCGGTGCGGGGAGCGTGCGGGACCAGCTGGACCAGCAGCTCGGCCTCGACGGGCGTCGTTCGCTCCGCCAGCGAGCCGGCGAGGTCGGGGGCCAGCTCGGCCGCGAGGCGGTCCAGCTCGGCCGGATCGGAGCTCACCGCCTCGACCAGCTCGGCCCCGAAGCGCAGCGCGTGCTTGAGCGCGTGGAAGCCCTCCAGCAGGGCGAGGTCCGGGTCGCGGCGGGCGGCGCGGTAGCGCTGGACGAGACGGTTGCTCACGGGCGAATCATGCCCGCACGGTGACTCAGGCGACGGCCTCCCGCCCGTCCTCCCCTTCGTCGCCAGGCGGATCGGCTTCCGCGGTCAGCCTGTCGACCAGCGGCGTGAAGTAGCGCGCCGTCACCTTGCCGCTGCGCATCGGCCCCTGCGGCCGCTCGCTGAAGCCCGAGGCTTCGCCATGCCCGCCCGTGGGTCGCCCGTACAGGTAGCGCGGTCCGCCTCCGGTCCAGAGCACGCCGCGCAGGATCGGATCGAAGGGCTTCGGCTCCAGGTCCGCCCCAGCCGCGGTGGCGATCGCTTCGCCGGCGGCGTCGGCCTGCTGGGTGGCGATGCCACCCTGCTTGATGGGAAAGGAGGTGACGTCGCCGATCGCGTAGACGCGGTCGAGGCCGATCACGCGGCAGTGCTCGTCGATCGCGACGAAGCCGTCGGCGTCATGTGGCACGCCGCCGATACGCCTGCCCTCGAGGCGGGGCAGGCTGATCACGGCGTCGGCCTCGATCTCCTCGCCCGGGGCGATGCGGAGCCCGCCCCGCTCGAACTCGACCGGGTGGGCGCCGGCAATCAGCTCGACGCCGCGCTCGGCAAGCAGCTTGCTCATCTCCTCGGCCACCCGACGGCCGAAGACGTCGAGCGGAGAGTCCTCTGGCGTGACGACCGTGACCCGGGCTTCAACTCCGCCGGCCTTCTCGATCTCCGTGGCGGCAAGCAGGGCGAGCTCGTAGAGGGGCAGGGCCCAGCTCTGGCCGCCGGGCATCGTGAAGACGATCCTTCGCAATCGGCCGGCCCGCAGCTCGGCGATCGTCTCGCCGACCTGGCCTTCGTCTGCGACCCCCCAGAAGGTCACCGCCCCGGGCACCGCCCAGAGCAGCCGCGCACCAGGCGCGACGATCAGATGGTCGTAGTGCAGCCGCTCGCCGTCGCGGGTGACCGCGAGGCGCCGGCTGGTGTCGACCGAGACGATCCCGCTGAGCTGGAACGAGGCGCCGCATTGCGCCGCCAGCTCGGCCAGGTCATAGCGAAAGACACGGCTGCCGCCGTAGGGCTGGCCAACGGTGAACGGGCGGAAGAAGAACTCGCCGCGCTGGTCGTGGAGGACCACGTCGAGTCGGCCCTCGCCCAGGTCCTGCAGGGCCAGGGCCGCCTCGATGCCACCAACGCCGGCGCCGGCGATCAGAGCTTTTTGCCGGTCGCTGCGCCTGTCGTCGCCTGCCATACCTCGACGCTAGGGGCATCCGGGCAGCGCTCCATCCGCAGGAAGCCGCCAACCGCTTGCGGCTTTCCCGCGAACTGCGCACCGCGAGGTTTTCGGGCGGCCTGCTCCCCACGTATGACCGGCGACCTCTTTGGGCCACCCCGGCGGCCGTGTCCTCCGGACTGAGCTTCCCTTTACCTAATTTTGACTCCGCCCACAGATTCGCGGGTCATGCTGCCGGCAGTACCCGACAAGGAGGCAGTATGCCGCAGATACTCGTAGTTGCCGACATTGCCGACGAGACCGCGAACAGGCTCGTGTATCGCGAGCGGATCGCCACATCAGACCTCGAGTCCAAGCACTTCTCCGGCCAACTGGTCGAGCGGGTCGGCTGGGCCGTGCACGACGCCGACGAGATGGAGCGACTGGACTCGCTCGAGATCGACTCGCCCCGCCGAGCTCCCGTCACGGCTCGCTAGCGCTTCACGGTCTCGCGGCGGTGGCGCCGCAGCACCGGGGCAACGTAGCCGATCAGCGCGCCGACCGCGACGGCGACGAGGAGGATGACGATCAGCGGCGCGCTGACCGTCAGGAAGAGGACATCGACCCGGACCTCCTGCGAGTTCTGCAGGGCGACGATGAGAACGAGCGCCACCAGCGCCCCCACCCCCCAGGCGCGCCAGTTCGTCTGCTTGCGCTCCTCGGGCATGCCGCCCCCATCCTAGAGCGGCATCCCGCCCGGATCGGTCAGTCGCCGCTGCTTTCGGTCAGCAGGCTCGGGGCGAAGGACCTCGTCTTGCCGCCGGCGCGGGCGAGCGGACTGAGACCAAAGAGGTCCTCGGTCGAGCGCAGCAGCGAGTAGGGGTCGTAGGAGGCCGCGTCGGAGGCGCCTGGCTGCAGCAGGGGCGAGACCAGCAGAGCGCCCGTGCGCAGTTCGGCGCCGCTCGGGGTCGTCCCTGCGCTCGCCTGGTTGACCGCCGAGAAGGTGACGATCAGCAGACCGTCGGCCCTGTAGGCCGGCGAGGCGAGGATCTTCGGCACCCAGGCCGCGAGAAAGGCGTCGGCCGCCGCGGCGCCTTCCACCGCGCCCGCGGAGCACTGGCCGGCGGCGCCCGACTCGCACGGAGTCGGCGCGATGAACGAATAGCTCGGCGTCTTCTCGACCTCGCCCAGGTCCTTGCTCAGCTGCTCGACCGGCACGTCGTTGGCGGAGCATTCGCCGAGGTCGAGCAGCGAGTGGAAGTAGACGAACGGGTTCTGACTGGGGGCGTAGTCACCTGGCTGAGCGGCGGCGCTGGACGCGCCCGGTTCGGGGTGCACGCAGCTGGCCGGCTTGCCCGCCGGGTCGGCCATGCCGGCGACGTAGGCGCGCCAGCTGAGCCCGGCGAGGCCGAGCTGGTCGGCCAGAGTCAGGATTTCCACCGGGTAGACGCAGCCGCTGCCGCTGAGCACGCCACTGCTGTTGGCCTTTGCGCTGGCGAACTCTTCGTATTGTGGGCAGCCGGCGCTCGTGGCCGAGTTGGGCGGCTGTCCGCCGACCGCGGCGATGCCGTTGGCCAGCGCTCCGGGGTCCAGCAGCGTGTAGTTGCTCAACACCTCGCCCTGTGGGCGCAGGGTGCCGGAGAGGTAGGGCATCTGCGACTGGGCGCCGAGCGACTGTTCGTAGCCGGGGCTGGTCAGGGAGATCACGAAGACGTGCTTGACCGGCCCCGCTCCGGGTGCCGCTTCTTCGGGGGCCGGAGTGGGCGCCGGCGCCGGTTCGCTCGTCGCTGCCGGCGCCGGGACGGCTTCGGCCGGAGAGTGGGACCGAGCCGCCGCCGGAGCCGGAGTCCCCTGCGCCGCGGGCGGCGCCGGGCCACCTTCGCCTGCCGGCGTCGACGCCTTGGCGGCGCCGGCAGGCGGCGCGTCGTGGGCGCCGAGGTTGCGGGCCAGCAGTGCCGCGAGAGCCCCGCTGCCACCGGTGCCGATGATCGCGCTGGCCACGATCGCCGAGGTCGCCACCACCGAGGAGGCGACGAGCAGACCGAAGCGCTTCCCGGTCAGCGCCGCCGCCGCGGCGGCGGCGCGCCGCAACTGTCCGCGCAGGGCGCTCATGCCCGCACCGCCGTCAGCGATCGGCCGCATTGCGGGCAGAACCGATCGGCCGGGCCGTAGGGCGAGCTGCAGCTCGGACAGAGACCGGCCGCATCGGAGCGCTGCAGCTCCAGCATCCGCTCCAGCGCCAGCAGCTCGGCGTCGACCCGCTGCAACTCCGCGGCCTTGCGGGTGAGGACGTCCATGCGCACGCGGTCGCGGATCGCCATCTCATAGAAGGCGCCGCCGAGGTCCGTCTGCATGATGGTGAACTTCTCCAGCAGGCGGTCGCGCTGGGCACGCAGCTCGGCGCTCTCCTCCGCCTTGGGCTCAGCTTCGGGCTTCACGGTTCGCCGGCCCGCTTTGGCGGCGGTGGCGCCGAGGCTGCTTCACCGCCGACGGGGATCACGTCGGGAAGATTCGCCTGAGCCTTGATGTAGTTGCCCCCGACCTGGGCGGGGTTTTCTTCGACCAGCTTGGTGGTTTCTTCGATCGTCTTCTTCGGCGGCTTGTATCCGGCCACCTGGTGGACGACGCCGTTGGCGGTGTGGGCGACCACCTTTTCGCGGCCCTTGCTCGAGGCCTTCGCCCCCTTGGCTTTGTCGGCCTTGGCCGTTTTCGCGGTCGCGGTCGCGGCGCCGCCGGCGCTGGTCCCGGCGACCGCGGCCGGCTGGTTGCGCAGCGCTTCCAGCAGCGCCTCGTTTTCGCCGCTGTCGCTGCCGCTGCGACCGACCACCACTCCGATCGCCACGGCGATCGGGAGCAGGGCGAAGAAGGCCACCGCTGCAGCCCTGCCGCTCGAGCCGGACGTGGCGGGTGGGCGCGGCGGTGGCCGGTGGGCGCGCTTGCTCATCGAGGCGAAGTAGCGCGAGGCCGGATTGGCCCCGTTGCCGCGGCGCGCTGCGCACTCGATGCAGTAGCGCTGCAGCGCATCCAACGGCGCGCCGCACTCCTCGCAGGGCTCGTACTGGCCGACATCGCCATCGGGCAGCGCTCCTTGGGCCTGAATGGTCATCGTCTCTCGCTCCCCTGGTCGTGGGACTTCGCTCGGTGCTGCTTGCGCGCCTCGAGGATCCGCTTCGATTCGGTCCGCTTGATCGCGGCCGTCTCCTCCGTCGTCTGACAGCCCGCCGCGGTGACCGCGAGGATCAGCACGCAGATCAGCATGAACGCGACCCGCTTCGTGGAGCGCCTAGCCGAACGCACCGCTCACGTACTCCTTGGTCCGCTGCTCGCGGGGCGAGCCGAAGAGGGCGGTGGCGCTGCCGTACTCGACCAGCTCGCCCAGGTACATGAAGGCGACGTGGTCGGCGACCCGGTAGGCCTGCTGCAGGTTGTGGGTGACGATCACGACGGCGACGTCGTCGCGCAGCTTCACGATCAGGTCCTCGATCACCTGGGTGGATTGCGGGTCGAGCGCCGAGCAGGGCTCGTCGAGCAGCAGCACCTCGGGCTCGGCCGCCAGGGCACGGGCTATGCAGAGCCGCTGCTGCTGTCCACCGGAGAGGCGCAGGGCAGGGTGGTCAAGGTTGTCCTTGACCTCCTCGAAGAGGCCGGCTCGCTGCAGCGCGCTGTGCACCTTCGGCTCCAGCGTCTTCTTGCGCGCCCGGCGCGAGCCCTGCTCGCGCAATACGTAGGCGATGTTGTCGAAGACGCTCATCGGAAAGGGGTTTGGCTGCTGGAAGACCATCGTCACCCGGCGTCGCAGGGCGGTCGGCTCGATCAGGCGGATGTCGACGTCGTCGAGCAGGATGCGCCCGGTCAGCGCCGCCGTGCGGGTCAGCTCGGTGAGCCGGTTGAGCGAGCGCAGCAGGGTGGTCTTGCCACAGCCCGACGGACCGATCAGCGCCAGCACCTCGCCCTGGCGAACGGGCATCGAGACGGACTTCACGGCTTCCCGCTCGGCGTAGGAGACCGAGACGTCATCGATCTCCATGCGCCGGATCGAGAACTGGGGCGCCCCGATCGAGCGCCGGGCGGCGACGAAACCGCCAGTGGCGATCTCGGTCGCGGCGGCGGCGTCGAGTGGCAACCGTCGGATCGGCGGCGGCGCGTTGGGGGTGGTCAATGACTCCACGTTCCTGCCTTTCTCGCGCGGCGGTGGACCACGTCGACGGCCGCGTTCAGAGCCAGGACCATCAGCAGCAGGACGAAGGCCGCCGCGTAGGCCTTCTGCGGCTGGTTGAGGTTCCCGGTTGGGGAGGCCTCGTAGACGAAGTTGGTCAGCGTCGTGCCCGCCCCCCGCAGGTAGTCGAGCGGGAAGGTGCTGCCGACCGGGGCGAAGTTCTGCGTGGCGCCGAGCAGCACGACGATGATCGCGGTGTCGCCGATGATCCGGCCGAGGCCGAGCATCGCCCCGGTCGCCACCTGGGGCCGGGCCGTCGGCAGCAGGATCCGCCGCACCGTCGCGATCTTGGTCTTGCCGACCGCGTAGGAGGCCTCGCGCACGTGCTGGGGGATCGCGCTCAGGCCCTCGCGCGTGCTGGCGACGACCAGCGGCAGCGCCCCCCGTGAGAGCATCGCCGAGGCGGCGAAGAAGGAACGGCCGAAGACGACCCCTTCGGAGCTGCGGCTCAAAAATGCGAGCGCCGTGCTCGATAAGATAACGGTGCCGAAGAGCGCGAGGACGATCGAGGGGATGCAGGCGATCGCCTCGTTCGTCGATACGGCGACCCGGGCCAGCGGCGCGGGACGACCGTACTCGACCAGCCAAACCGCGATCCCGACTCCAACCGGCAGCGCCAGCGCGATTCCCATCGCGCCGACGATCAGGGTGCCGAGGAAGGCGTCGGAGAAGCCACCGCTTTCACCCTGGGTGAAGCCGGCGGTGGCGGGGGTGACGAGCATCTAGGGCTTGAGGTAGGTCAACCCCTTGACCAGCAGATAGACGACGATCTCCACCGAGATAGCGCAGAAGAGCATGCCCAGC
>CAZQET010000223.1:0-8446 GCA_964591825.1 uncultured Conexibacteraceae bacterium | reverse complement strand
GTCGGCGTTGATCGTGATCTTGCCGCTGACTTCCTTGTCTTTGACCACCGCCCCGTTGGTCGAGACCGTGATCGAGCCCGAGGGCGTCAGGGTCCCCGAGGCGCCGGTGTTGGTCTGGTCGGGGTAGCCGCAGGTGTGGGGGCTGGACAGGCAGGCTGCCGAGGCGCTCGTGGAGGAGAGCAGAAGAGCTGTGAGCAGGGCAAGCCCGGCGACCGATCCTAGCCTTCTCCCTGTACGCATCAGCGGCAAGACGACCTCCTCGCGTGCAACATACCCAATATGTCAGTAAGCGAACCGCGAAGCCAGCCGGGGACTTCTCAGCAGCTGCCGTCCGGGCACACGGGACTGAGGTCGTCGTCCCAGAAGTTCCTCTTCCAGACCTGCCCGGGGCCCGGGAAGTAATAGGCGGAGACGCTGTAGTAGCCGCCGTAGGGGAATATCCCGTGAGCGTCGGGGCCCCGCCGGCAGCTCGTGCCGCCGCTCTGCTGGTCGTAGACCGGAGCGCTGCCGCAGCGTGCGAAGCGATTGTCGGTGATCACCGTTCGCCCGGTTCTCGTATCGCTGTTCGCCTGCGGATAGAGGACGAAGCCACCGCCGGCCAGGAGGCTGTCGGTCACCGTGAAGTCGTTGCCGCTGCAGTCGGCGGTGTCGCCGAAGACGGTCGCGGTCTGGTGGTGGCGGTTGATCAGCGTGCTGTGCAGGACGCGCACGCGCCCGCCGCAGACGTAGATGTCCTCGTCGTGGGAGCCATGGTAGGCGGCGTCGACCACCATGTAGTCGTCGAGGAAGCCGCCGGGGCCCTCCCAGCAGTCGGCGCAGCCGTGGAAGTAGGAGCGCACGGCGGTTGCGCCGAGGTTGCCGTAGTGGTTCCAGACCGCCGACTCGAGCCCGCCGCGGCGGCGCTTGTGGCCACTGACCTCGGAGTCGACGATGGCGAAATCGTCGGCGCCCTTGTTGAGGATCACGGCGAAGCTGCCGCTGCCGCCCGCGGGCTGGACTATGCGGCTGTCTTCGATCGTCACGTCGTCGGCGGCGACCGTCACCGTGCCTTCGATTCGCATGCCGCTGATCGTCGCTCCGTCTTCGGTGACCGTGATCGAGCCCGCTCGCTGCAGGCGAGTTCCGGCCGGCACCCCGGTATTGGTCGCGTCCGGGTAGCCGCAGCGACTGGGGCGCGGAAAGCAGTCGAGCGGGCGATGAGGCGCGTGGCTCGGCACCGCCCAGACGCCGAGCAGGCCGAGTAGGACCTGCAGGCCCGACCAGATGGCTTCGGCTCCGCTTCCCATCTCGACTCAGGCTCCGGTTCGGATCAGCGGCAGCAGTCGGTCGCGGGTCTCGGTGGCGGCGCGGCGGATAAGCGGCCAGGCGCTGGCCGGCGGCGCGGCGACGCCGTAGGGGTCCACGGCGGTCCTCGGCGTGAGCCGAATCTCGAGCTCCTTCGTCTTGAGCGACACCGACTCGTCGAAAGGAAGGCCACGGCGTCCGTTGCCGCTCCAGCCCGCGAACGTCTCCTCGGCGCCGGGCTGGCCTTCGACGACGATCGCCTTGGCGCCCGATACGTCGAGGCGAAGGCGATGGGAGTACGGGCGAACGCGCAGAACGCCCTCGTGCAGGCGGATGGCGGCGTTGGAGAGCGCTATCTCGCCGAGGGAGCTCCAGCGCACCGAGCCGAGGCGGTTGACCACGGCCGTCGCCGTGGCGAGCGGCTCGAGACCTCCGGCGAGGTCGTCGTGGTGGCCGTAGAGGACGAGCGGCTGGTCGAGGTAGGCACGCAGGGCGATCTCCGTCGGATCGGCCGTCAGCGGCAGGCGTGGGATGACCGCGCAGCCGGCGGCGAACTCGGCCGGCTCCCAGCCGGCGAGCGGTCGGCTCGGCGGCACCTGCTCCGTCCAGGGAAGCGGGTGAATGGCGCAGAGCGCGTCGAAGCCGAGCGCTCCCAGCGCTCGCGCCACGTCCGCCGAGCACATGCCGTGGGGCGGGGTCATCACGCGGTCGATGCGCAGCCCGTAGCGCGACTCGATCCGCGTCGCCCGGCGCAGCGCCTGGGCGGCGATCGAGGTCGCCTCGCCGATCCCGCCGACCCGCGAGAGCTCGCCGCTGAGGTGGTCGTTGCCGTGGTAGACGAGCGAGAGGCGCTCGGAATTGCGGCGGAAGAGCTCGACCGTGGCCCGGTGCTGGCGCCCGGCGTCGAGCGGGATCATCGCCATCGCCGCGTGATAGCCGTGCGCCTCGGCGTGGGCGAGCAGGCGACGGAAGTCGATGAAGCCGTAGGTCCGCCAGCGCAGGTTCGGGTCGTCGAAGAGGAAGGTCGCGCGCAGGGGTGGCGGGCAGTTGGCGTGCTCGCCACCGATGGCGCGCAGGAACTCGATCAGCCCCAGCATGGCCAGGGGATGCTCGGCCAACATCTCGCGGAGCGAGACGGGGGATTTGAGCTCGGGCAGGGTGGAGGCGACCCTCGTGAGCCCCGGCGCGCCGCCGCTCCGCGTCCAGACGGGGCCGGCGTCGGCCCCGGCCAGGACTCCGTCCGCGTCGGTAACCGGGCTCAGCGGGGCGCCGAGGCGGTCGTGGACGAGGAGCCCGCGCAGGCGCCGGTCGAGGGCGGCGTCTTCGTTGAGATGGACCACCGAGCGGGCGGTCGCAGGGCCCTCGTCCCCCTCGAAGACGAGAGTCGGCAGCGGCGACTCGCTGCTGGTGGCTGGGCCAAAGACGATCTCCGCCTCGGCGCCGAGGTTCGAGAAGGCGACCGGGAAGGCGTCTTCGAGCGCGCCGAAGAGGCGGGGCCTGGCCCGTAGGGCGGTCTCGGGTCGAACCGCGACGGTGGCTCTTCCAGTGCGGCTGGCCGGCATGCCTTTGGAATCAACGTGGGCCGGCGCGACCTTCTTGTGAGCCCGGGCGACGTCCGCAAGATCGCCGCGTCCGCCCGCGTTGATCTCGCGTGCAGCTAGGAATGCACCTGCGCGAGCTCTGGGGCCAGAAGATCGGCCTCGCGATTGCCCTGCTGCTCGCCCTGCTGGCCATGTCCCGCTTCCTCTTCGGCTTCAGCCTCATCCCGCCCGGGACCCACGACAGCTCGGTAGGCCTGGCCAGCGCCTCGACCAGGGTGCTCGTCGACACGCCGCGATCGAGCGTGATCGACCTGCGCCAGGACACTTACAGCTTCACCAGCCTGACCAACCGGGCGCTGCTGCTCGGCAACGTGATGGCGAGCCTGCCCGTGCGCAGCTACATCTCCAGGCACGCCGGCATTCCGACGGCGGCGATCAGGGTCGCGCCGCCGATCACCCCCGAACAACCGCGCGCGTTGTCGGACGCGGCCAACCAGCCGAAGACCGAGGACATTCTCAAATCGCCGGAGGAATACCGCCTCAGCATCGAGGCCAACCCAACCGTGCCGATGCTCGACATCTACGCCGAGGCGCCCGACGGGCCGACCGCCGCGCGGCTCGCCAACGCGGCGGTGGACGGGTTGCGCGATTACCTCGCCGCCCTCGCCACCCAGCACGCCACGCCTCTCCGCGACAGGGTCAGGCTCGACCAGCTCGGCCGCGCGAGCGGATCGACGATCGACGCGGGGGCGAAGGCCGAGATCGCGGTACTCGTCTTCCTGCTCGTCTTCGCGGTCGCCTCGGCGGCGGTCCTGTTCGTCTCCCGCGTGCGCCGCGGCTGGCGCGCCTCCGCGAGCCTCGACGGGCACGGCGCCGGCAACCCGGGCTGAGCGATGGAATCGATCGGGATCCTTCGCGTGCTCTGGCGGCGGCGCCTCCTGGTCGCTCTCGGCGCGATGCTCGCGCTGGCGCTGGCGCTGCTCTCCCTCTATCGGATATCGCCCGGGCTGCCACCTTCGCTGCAGTCGCAGACGACGCGCTCGGGCTTTGCCTGGCAGCGGCTGCTCGTCGACACCCCCCACTCGGTGCTCGCCGATGCCAAGGCCCTCGGAGCGGACGCGATCGCCAGCAAGGCGGTGCTGCTCGGGGACCTGACCGAAGGCGACTCGGTGCGGCGCCAGATGGCGGCCGACATCGGCGTGCGACCGGCTGACGTCGGCGTGATCGGACCCGGCTCGCTCGTTCCGGCGATGGTCACCCCGCTGGCCACCCAGGCGCTCGAAGTGACGCGTCCGCACCAGCCCTACCTGGTCTCGATCAGCGAATCGCCCGACCTGCCGATCCTCTCGGTCTTTGCCACCGCTCCCGAACCGGCTGACGCGGCGCGGCTCGTGCGAGCCACGGCCGCGGCGATTGGCTCGCTCTCGCGGCGGGCGCTCGGGCCGGGAGGCGAAGCGCGAGTCGAGCCGCTCGGCGCCGTGCAGACCGGCGCCCGCGTGGGGGGCCCGAGGAAGGCGAAGGCGCTGGCGGTGGCCGCGATCCTGCTGCTGCTCTGGTGCGTCGGCGTGGTCCTCTTCGACGCCCTGGCGAGAAGGCGGAGACTGGCGTGAGCGGTCCAGTCGTCAAGGTGATCGTGCCCTGCTACGAGTACGCTGAGCACCTTCCCGGCTGCGTCGAGAGCGTCCTCGCCCAGGAGGGCGTCGAGGTCCGGGTGCTGGTCGTGGACGACTGCTCCCCCGACGAGACGCCGGTGGTGGCGCAGCGCCTGCGCGAGGCTGACTCGCGCGTCGAGCATCACCGCAACGAGGTCAACCTGGGGCTGATCCGCTCGGTCAACCGGGGATTGGAGTGGGCCGGTGACGGCGACTACGTCGTCGTGATCTCCGCCGACGACATGCTCGCTCCGGGGTCGCTGGGACGGGCGGTGGCGGTGATGGAGTCGAACCCCTCGGTCGGCCTCACCTACGGCAGGGCGGTGCATTTCGGTCCCCACGAGCCGCCCCGCGCGAGCGGTCGCCAGGGGGGCGTCAAGGTCCGCTCGGGGCCTGACTGGATCGGCATTCGCTGCCGGATGGGGCATAACTGCATCGCCTCGCCGGAGGCCGTCGTCCGCACCTCGGTGCAGCGGCGCGCCGGCAGCTACGACCTTCCCAGCCACCACGCCAGCGAGCTCAACATGTGGCTGCGAATCGGCGCGCTCTCCGACGTCGCCTACGTGAGGGGCGGCGCCCAGGCCTTCTATCGCATCCATCCCGAAAGCATGCTGAGGACGATGCTGGCCGACGGCAAGGGGGCACTGACGGACCTCTCCACCAGGCGAACCGCCTTCGAGAGCTTCTTTGCCGATGGCGGCGCCGAGCTGCCCGGGGCGGAGCGGCTGCGCGGCGAGGCCCGCCGGGCGCTGGCTCGGCAGGCCCTCTGGCAGGCGAGCCGCGCCTACGACCGCAACGAGGTCGACGGGGCCGGTGGGGTCTCGGCCGAGGAGTGGGTCGAGTTCGCGCTCGAGACCTGCCCCGACGCCCGCGAGCTGCGCGAGTGGCAGGGCCTGCGCCTGCGCCGGCGAATCGGGCCCGGGCGGACGCTTCTCTTCCCGCCCTTCCTGGCGACCGGCGCCCTGCAGCGGATGCGCTCCCACTATTACCGCGCCCGCCTGCGTCGCCGGGGCATCTGAGGCAGGCCGGCGCCGCAAGCGGCGGGCTCGCCGCGCCGTTGTCTTTCGCAGATGAGCGCGTCAGCCACCCGCACGCGCAGCCGTCCGCTGGCACGGCGAATCGTGCGTGCCGGCGTCGAGCGCCTCGTGCAGCCGCCACGGGTCTGGAAGTATCGGGCGCTCTCGACCGGCGGCTGGTCCGGGGGGCGGCCCGTCGTCCTGCAGCCGGTGCTCTTCCTCGGCCCGGGAAGCGTTCGCCTGGGCACCGCCGTCCAGTTCGGCTGGAAAGCCTCTCCCCACTTCTACAGCGGCTACTGCCACATCGAGGCTGCCAACGAGCGCGCCGAGATCGAGATCGGCGACCGCACCGAGTTCAACAACAACCTGACGATCAAGAGCGAGGGGGGAGGCATACGCATCGGCCGCGACGGCCTCTTTGGCGCCAACGTCGAGATCTTCGACAGCGACTTCCACGACCTGCACCCGGCTCGCCGCAAGGCCGGCACCCAGCGGCCGGCGGCGGTGGAGATCGGCGACAACGTCTTCGTCGGCATGGGGGTGCGCATCCTCAAGGGCGCCTCGATCGGCGCCGACTCGGTGGTCGGCGCCGGCTCGGTGGTGACCGGCGCGATCCCGGCCGGCGTCATCGCCGCCGGCAACCCGGCCAGGGTGATCCGCGAGCTATGAGCGACGAAGTGGAGAGGCGCTCGGTGATCGAGCTGACAGCGGAGGCCTCGGGCGACGTGCGCACTAACGAGGACCTGACCCAGGCCGCGGCGGCGGGGCTGCGGTGGATCGCCTACGCACGGCTCGCGATCGAGGTTCTGCTGTTCGGCTCGATGGTCGCCCTCGCGCACCTGGTCCCGCCGTCGGCGTTCGGGATATTCGCGGTCGTCGTGATCGTCCAGGAACTGGCGCTGCGCATGCCGATGGAGGGAATCGGCGGAGCGATAGTGCAGCGGCGCGAGATCTCCCGCGATCACCTGCGCAGCGGCCTCGGCATCAACGTCCTCGTCGCCTCCGCGCTGGCCGGCCTGACGGTGCTCGTCGCGGTGGTGATCGTCCGACCGCTGTTCGACCGCCAGGCCGAGCTCCTGACGATCGCGACCACGCCCTATTTCCTCTTTGGCGCGATCTACGCGATCCCGCTGGCGATCCTGCGGCGCCGCCTCGACTTCCGGCGGGTCAGCATCCTCGACCTCACCCTGAACGCGACGCGGGCGCTCGCCTCGCTCGGGCTGGCACTGGCGGGTCTCGACGCACCCGCTCTCGTCTTCGGCAGCATGGCCGGGATGGCGCTTGCCCTGGTGCTCGCGCTGTTCTTCGCGCCGCCGCCGCCGCCCGCCTGGCGCCCAGCGGCGGCGCGCGAGCTGTTGCCCTACGGCGGCCCGGCGGCGCTGGCGACGGTGGCCTGGACCGGGTTCCGCAACGGCGACTACGCGATAGTCGGCGCGGTTCTCGGCCCCGCCGCCGCCGGCTTCTACTGGCGCGGCTACCAGCTCGCCGTCGAGTATCAGGGCAAGGTCACCGACGCGATGGCGCAGATCGCCTTTCCCGTCCTCTCGCGCACGGCGGGTCACGAGGAGCTGCAGGCGCTGCGCCAGCGCATGGTCCAGCTGCTCGCGGTCATCGTCTACCCGCTGCTGGCCTTCCTCGTGTTGCTCGCGCCCAGCGTGATCCCGCGAGTCTTCGGCAGCGACTGGGCGCCGGCGGTGGTCCCGACCCAGATCCTCGTCGTCGGCGGGGCGGCGACCCTCGCGATCAACGCCTGCGGCTCGGCGCTGATGGCGGCCGGCCGCGCCCGCGCGCTGCTCGGCTACGGCGTGGCCCACTTTCTCGTCTACGCCGGTGCGGTCCTGGCCGTCGCGCACCTCGGCCTGGCCGCGGTCGCGATCGCCGGCTCCGTCGTCCACGCCGCCTTCCTCGCGGTCGCCTACGTCGTCCTTCTGCGGGGGGAGGAGCGCAGTCCGATGCGGGTGCTCTGGCGCGACCTGCGACCGAGCCTGATCTGCTGCGCGGTGCTTGCCGGGGCCGCCGCCGCGAGCGACCTCGGTCTTGCCGCCGCCGGCGCTCCCGTCGCGGCAAGGACCGCCGCGGCTCTCGTCGCTGGCGCCTGCGCCTATCTGCTGGCGTTGCGCGCATGGTTCCCGGCCACCGCACACGACCTGGCAGCCGTTGTGCGCCGCATCCTTCCCGAACGGCTCTTCAGCCCCGGCCGCGTCGGCAGCGCGATGCCGGCTGGGTCCTGAGCGTGCTCGTGGGGAGGGAGATGGGACTCGGAGCAACCGCGCGGCACGTCCTCGAGCGGTCCTCGGCCGCCCGCTCGCTGCGACGCCGCCGGCCGCCGCGAATCGCCGCCGGCTCGCCGGCCGGTGAGCCGACCGTCTACTACCTCTGCCCCGACTACCAGGTGCCCAGCGGGGGCATTCGGGTCATCTACCGCCACGTCGACGTGCTCAACGCGAGCGGCCGCAGCGCCGCCGTGCTCCATCACAGCGACGGCTTCTCGTGCGACTGGTTCGAGCACTCGACGCGGGTGATCGGCGCGCCTTCGGCACGCCTCTCACGGGAGGACGTGCTCGTTATCCCAGAGGTCTACGGGCCCTACCTCGACCGCCTGTCGCGCGAGCCGACCCTGGTCGCCTTCAACCAGAACGCCTACCTCACCTACGAGCACCTTCCCCCGGGCGTCTCGCCGGACTACGGGATCTTCGCCGCGGCGATGGCGGTCTCGGCCGACAGCGCCGAGCTCCTGCGCTTCGCCTTTCCGGGCCTCGACGTCTCGGTCGTCCCCAACTCGATCGACGCCGATCTCTTCCGCCCCGCTCTCGACGTGTTTGGGCTGCGGCTGGCACTGATGCCGCGCAAGCGTCCTGGCGAGGCCGCCGAGATCCTGCGCCTGCTTCGCCCCCACCTGCGGGGGTGGGAGGTGCTCGCGATTGAAGGCCGCACCGAGGTCGAGACGGCTGAG